>JANNWF010000633.1:0-5551 GCA_031408455.1 Pseudoxanthomonas sp.
TACCCAAGGTCTCAAAGCGCAGATCGCGCTGGACAGCGTTGACAGCAACCGAACAGGTGCAGAGGAAGACCAACGCGATGGCGATGCAACCCAAACCGCGCCCTGCCCTCCGCATCGGTGTCTCCCCCCTTGATCCCCTAGCGCCGAGATTAGGCCCATTACTCGACTCGCGCCACGCAGCGGACCATCGAAGTCTTTCGCGGCGACTTGGATGGCGTAGGAAGCGGTCTTATGCTGGTCGGCGGAGGCCATACGAAGCAGCCATGCTCACCCAAAAAGCACTCGCTAGCGCTGGTCATGCAGCGCTCCCAACGCTAGCGATGGTCACACTGCTGTATGAGTAGCGTCGGGTCGCCTGGAAGTTCGGTTTGCACGGGGGAGTATGTAGATGAGGGAGCAACCGACGGCAGCATGGCTCGAATCACCATTGGCCATCTTCATCATTGAAGGCGTGCGCGAAGAATGGGCGTGGGTAACGATCGGCCTGATGACTGTAGGTGCGCTGCTGGTCGGTCTTGCCACCTTAGGCTGGCTGCCACCGCGCGGACTCAGTGCCTTTGTTGGTAGCTTTTTGCTGCTCTACGCAACGTTGATCGTGCTCCAGCGGCGCACGTTTTCCGGCATCTCCAGCACGCTGGGTCAGCGCCTACGCGCCGCCGTGATCAGCAAGGGCGTCGGCTTCTACGGCGTCATGACCATGGCTCGGTTTCTGCAACTGGAGTTGCATGATCTGATCGAAGGTCTGGGCGAGTTCGCTGCCACACGTGATCAGGTGATCGGCATCGCCAAGGATTGGTTGATCGGCTTCAGCGCGCAGTCGCTGCGCAACACCATCGACGCCTTCTTGTGGCCAGTCAAGCTGATGGGCGACTACGGCATGTTCCGCGCCGGCATTGTCGCTGGCTCGGCGTGGGTACTTTACGCACTGGGTTCCAAAGTGTTTCCCGACCTGCATGCTGGCATTGAGGTCAAGAAAGTCGACCCGAAAAAAGGCAAGGCAAACGCCGGCCCTCCTGCACCGCCGCGGGTCTGAGTGCAACACGTGCTGGTTTGACTGCCCCGTAGCTGGCGCTCCTCGGTCGCGACCGGAGTCATCGCGACAATCGCCTTATCCGGACGAGCGCGCTATCGCCAAACCGCGCGGCCGGTCTACCCTGCATGGCCGGCGCGGCGACTGCGGCCGCCCATCAGTCAGGAACCACGACCATCGCTGCCTTGCCCACCCAGCCGCGTCCGCTTTCACCGCTACGCGGCATCGTCCTGATGATCATCGCGATCGGCCTGTTTTCGCTGATGGATGCGGGTCTGAAACTGCTGGGCACGCACTATCCGCCGATGCAAGTAGCCGCCTTGCGAGGTCTGGCATCGCTGCCATTGGTGCTGCTGTGGATCGCAGCAACCACTGGCTTTGCGACCTTGCTGCGCATCCGCTGGCCGCTGCATCTGCTGCGCGGCGGGCTCGCCGTAATGATGATGGCGCCGTTCATCTATGCGCTGCAGCATCTGCCATTGACCACCGCGTATTCGCTGTTCTTCGTTGCGCCACTGCTGGTGACTGCACTGGCGGTGCCCATCCTCGGCGAGCGCGTGGGCCCGCGACGCTGGGTGGCGATCGTGGTTGGCCTGCTTGGCGTTCTCGTCATCCTGCGCCCGACCGGCCAAGGCGTCGCCTCACTCGCGGGTTTGGCCGTGCTGGTGAGTGCGCTGGGCTATTCGCTTTCCGCGGTGACGGTACGCGTGCTTTCCCGAACTGACAGCACGCAAAGCATGGTGTTCTGGATGCTGACCTTGCTGTCGATAGGTGCAGGCGCACTGGCGTGGTCGGACTGGGTGCCCCTGCAAGCGCAGGACAGCTGGATCATTGCCGGCGTGGGCCTGACCGGCGCCTTCGGCCAATACGCAATCACCGAAGCCTTCCGCCACGGCGAGGCTTCGCTGATCGCACCCTTCGAGTACACCGCACTGGCGTGGGGCGCGGGCCTCGATGTGCTGCTTTGGGGCGTATTGCCTGATCGCATCACCTGGATTGGCGCCGCCATCATCGTGTTGAGCGGCCTCTATCTCATCCGCCGCGAGAAAACGCATTTGGAGGCTGAGCATCCGTGAAGTGACATCCCAGTGATTCAAGCAGCCTGTGTGGGCTGGTGGTGAGCGCAGCGAACCCCAACGTCACTCAACCGCCAGCCGATTGAGTACGTCGATAACGCACCGCCGATCATTGCAGGAATGCGTTGGGGTGCGCCGCGCATACGCCAGCCTAAGGCACTAGCAACCGCACTCGATCAACTGCAACGTCTTACTGCACGAACCGCCCCAGCGCCGCGGGCGTGAATGCGTTGTCGCCCGGCACCGGCTGCAGCGTCAGTGCCTCCTTGCCGCCGTCGGCCAAGCCCTGCACGTGGTAGCGGCCGGATTTCAGATCGTGAAACACATAAGCCGCGGGAAGGGTGGCGGGCAGTTCGTAGTAGTTCTTCAGGTAGGCGAGGCTGACTCGCCAAACCTCTTGCTCGGCGTTGTATTGGTCGGCAATGGCCACGCTCCAGCTGTCTTCGTCGACGAACAACACGCGCCGCGCGTAGACGTGTCGCCACTTCGGCTTGAGCGTGCCTTCGATCACCCAGACGCGGTGCAGTTCGAAGCGGGTTCGCTGCGGATCCAGATGACCCGGGCGCAGCAACTGCTCTGTTTCGCCTTGTTCCAGCCGATAGTTATTGTAAGGAATCAGCATTTCCTGCTTGCCGATCAGCTTCCACTCGAAGCGGCTGGGCGAGCCGTTGATCATGTCAGTGTCATCGGCGGTGCGCAGGCCGTCGGCATCGTTGACGTTCATGTCAAATGCCAGCAGCGGTGCGCGCAGTGAGCGGCGACGGCCGGCGTCATAGATCCAGGCGAGTCGCTCAGCGGCGTCCTGATTCAGCGTTTCGCGCACCAGCACGCCGGATCGCGCGAGCCGTGGTGGCGCGGTGACCGTGGAAAGCAGCGAGAACAAGCGATTGTCCAGCGTCGAGGCATCGCCGTCCGGCGCGTAATAGTGAAACTTCACCTCCGAGCGCCGGGTGACCAAGGTGAACTTGCCGTCGGCGTAAACGTTGGCGTCGTGACCGCGGGTGGTGATGTATTGCCCGCGCCAGCGCGTGATGTGATTCCAGTACACCTGCAGCGCACTGTCTGCCTGCGGAAACGGAATGCCGCCATACGCGCCTTCGATGCCGTTGCCATCTGCACTCAAGCGCGCCACGTCCGCATTTTTGCGCGTGTTGTCGTACACCCACTGCGGCGCCGCGTGGCTGCGTCGACTGGGATAAACCGGAATGCGAAAACTGTCCGGATAGCGCGTGAGCATGGCCTGCAGACCGGGCGTCAGCTGCGGCGCATGCTCGGTCATGTTGGCGGCGCTGATGGTGTAGAGCGGTGCGTCGTCCGCATAGGGATCGGCATGCATCGATCCCGGCCCCACATAGCCCGCAATCGGTTGGGTGATGCCGCCGTCCCACGCCGGGATCGTACCGGCATCGTTGCCCACGCGGACTGCGCCGAAGGGGGTGAGCTGCGACCAATCCACGGCGTCTGCCGCGTGGGCACCGTTGGGCAACCAGAACAACGCGGCAAGAACAACCGAAAAACGACGCCGAAATCCTGCGAACGCACCATTGCTCGGCTGCAAATTGGACAGAGTCGCTTGCATCGGCTTGCTCTTGGTTGGAATCCTGTGGGTGTTGGGAACAAAAAAACGACTGCACGCAGCCGCTCGCTCCACGATTGTAGATGCCGCCCACAGCATTGCCACGCCGGGCACCTTGGCAAGCGTTTGCCGAACATCGAAGGCGCTTGATGGGGTTCGCGACGTTCACCGCCAACCTACAACGCCTGCGAAGCAGGTTGGCGGTGAGCGTAGCGAACCCCAACACCACCGGCCCGCCAAGTCAGACGCAAGCTGTTCCGAAACGCGTCCGGGTACGCTGCACTCCCCCAACCTTCGTGCTCACTCGTCGTCCGTCGACTTTTCCTCCTCGCTCGACTCTTCGTCTGTCGATTCTTGAACTGCGTTGGAGCACCTGCTCAGTGCGCCTTCAAACCGTTCAGCCAATGAGTTTCATGCCACAAGATGCTGCAGCCCCACGGTCGAAGGTGTAGACGAGCGCGCACCCGGCTTCAGCCGAGGAGCGTTCGATGAGGCAATCCGCGAAGTCGGCAGAGCCGACCTTGAACTGTCGAAGTGCTTTCCAGGTGGTTTCCGCGTGCTGCACCACAATCTCTTTCGTTCGCAGTAGTTGTGTCAGCGTGTCCACCACAGCGTCGCGTGATGCGCGGTAGCAAGACTCCAGCACCCAGACCAATTCGACCACGGTTACGGTTGTCACGAACCCGGGCTGATCTGTCGTGAGCGATTCGATCAGTGTCGTCGCCAGCGGCGACTGCTTGGGATCGTCCTGCGTCACGTAGCGGACGAGCACGTTGGTGTCGAGTCCAATCACCGCGCTGCTGCCTTTGCGGCTCGCCGGCCGATCGCGGCGTTCATCGCCTCCACACTGATCGGCTGATTCGGTGCCTGGATCAAGCCCTTCAATGCGGTGACAGACAGCGTTGCGGCTATCAGCTCGAATCTTCCCTTCTCGACCTCGACAAACTCGACCCGATCCCCGACGTCAACGCCTAGCCCTGCGCGCACTGCCGCTGGGATAGTGATCTGTCCTTTTGATGTCACCGTGGCTGCAGCCATCTATAGCGCCCTCTCTTGCTTTTATTTCCTTACACTAAAGTAAGGCAATGCGCTGCGCAAGCAGGGTGATGCCTCAGGTCAATTCGTTGGACTAGCCAGAAACGCTGTCGGTGATGTGCTCGGAACGCCGACAGCCCCCTTCTGGCCCAAGCGCCGGCGATCACGATGTTCGATGGCATGCCGTTCAACATCGCCAGCGGCAAAAGAATCGCCGACCATGATTTCTCTCTGACCTTGGCAGAGGTGTTTGACCTCGCCTCCGAGTAGTGCTTTTTTTTCGACAATGAGTTCTCCGGGCCAACGCCAAGCAATCGCCAGCCAACCAAGCAAGCTAGTTACAATCGGCGGGCCTCTCATCCATCGCCGACTATGCCCCCGATCGTTTCCCAACTCGACCCGCGCTCAGCTGAGTTTGCGGACAATCGCGCCCACCTGTTGGCTCTGGTTGAAGCGCTGAAGCAACGCTTAAGCCGGGCGGCGCTCGGCGGGGGCGAGAAGGCTCGGACCCGGCACACCGAGCGCGGCAAGTTGCTGCCGCGTGATCGGATCACGGCGCTGCTGGATGCAGGCTCGCCGTTTCTCGAGATCGCGCCTCTCGCAGGGGAAGACATGTATGACGGTCAGGCACCGGCAGCGGGTCTGGTCGCCGGCATTGGCCGTGTGCATGGAATGGAAGTGGTGGTGCTGGCCAACGATGCGACGGTCAAGGGTGGCACCTACTTTCCGCTGACGGTAAAGAAGCATCTGCGGGTGCAGGAAATTGCTCGCGAGAACCGCCTGCCCTGCGTGTATCTGGTCGATTCCGGCGGCGCGTTCTTGCCGTTGCAAGAC
>JANNWF010000634.1:0-5692 GCA_031408455.1 Pseudoxanthomonas sp.
CCCCCAGCCCCGCTTCTCAAAAGCTCTACCATCACCGCCTTCTGCACATGCAGCCGATTCTCGGCTTCGTCTATCGCAATGCAAGCGGGCGAATCCATGACGCCGTCGGTAGCTTTGATGTTGCGGCGCAGAGGTAGGCAATGGCTGAACACGCCGTTGTTAGTGAGCGCCATTTTGGCTTCGTCGACGATGAAGTGACGATGCGCTTCGCGGATGGGCTTTTCTTCGTCCCAGCGCCCGAAGTACGGCAGCGCGCCCCAACTCTTGGCGTAAACGATATCGGCGTCGCGGTAGGCGCTGTCGATGTCATGGCTGATGGTCAGCGAGCCGCCGCTCTCGGCGACGTTTTGCGCGGCCCAGCCCATGTAGCGCTCGTCGAGCACGTAGTCGGGCGTTGGGCACAACAGGGTTACATCCATGCCCAAACGCGTGGCGATGGTGAGCGCCGAGTTAGCCACCGCGGTGTTGAGCGCCTTCGGGTGATAGGTCCAGGTCAACACGTACTTGCGGCCGCGCAGGTCGTTGCCAAAGCGTTCGCGTAGGGCGAGTGCATGCGCCAGCTCCTGGCACGGATGGGTAATAGTCTCGAGATTGATGACCGGCACGCTGGCGTAACGGGCAAAGCTTCGCAGCACCTGATCTTCGCGATCCACCGCCCAGTCCACAAACTTCGGAAACGCGCGCACCGCGATCAGGTCCACATAGCGGCTCAGAACCTGCGCCACCTCCTTGATGTGTTCTTCGGTGTCGCCATCCATGCGCGTGCCCAGCGCAAACTCGATGGGCCACGCATCTTTGCCCGGTGCCAACACGATGGCGTGGCCGCCCAGCTGAAACGCACCCAACTCAAACGAGGTGCGGGTGCGCAGAGAGGGATTGAAAAACATCAAGGCAATGCTTTTACCGCGCAGATGTTCGCCGAGCTTTTCGCGCTTGAAGACGGCTGCCTGATCTAGCAAGGCGTCCAGCTCGGCGCGGCTGCAATCCTGGGTGTTGAGAAAGTGCTGCATGGGGCGTGCTCGCTTTACGATAGTTGGAAATTTGGTGCTCCTAGAAACGCAAAAGCCCAGCGCGTGGCTGGGCCTGTCATCAAGGTGTGCGGCGTTCCCGCTAGCCAACCTCAGTGACAGGTTGGCCTCGGCGCGCCCGCGACGTCATTCCTGCCGCCATGCGCGCGGAGGTCAGGACATCAGCACAAGTATGGGCGAGAGAAATAGAGAAAAGGATCATGTCCGAATCGTGGCATGCGTGGTGTTGCACCGCAATACGAATTGATCTTTCGATTCTCCGAATGGGCGGGTCAATCAGCCGGACTGACCGCAATACGTACGCGCAACTTGTTGCCCGGATCGTAAGCGAGCCGCGAAAAGAACACATCACCCTTCAACCGGTACTCGACGTCATAGCCAGCGATGCGGCGCTCCTCGCGCTCAACGTTCACCACTTCACAACGGCTTTCCGTGGTTTCGTACTCGCGATCGACCGTTCCGTTCCGACGCGAAGCATCCCGCCCAACCGCGCCGCCGATAATTGCGCCAGCCACGGTTGCCGCTTTGCGACCATCGCCACTACCGACCTGATTGCCCAACACGCCGCCGATGATTGCGCCAGCAATGGCACCGCCGTTGCCGCGGCTACGCTCGCGCTCGCGAATGACGACAGGCTGATCGAAGCACTCTTCCTGCGGCTCACGAAAACGTACGGTTTCGTAGACAGGATCGACTCGCAACACATCGGCATAGCTGAAGCTGACGTTCTCAGTCGCCGCTGCCAAGGTTGGCAACAAGCCCATGCAAGAGACGAGGACCCAGCCGCTGAGGATCAGGGTGCTACGAGCGGGAGTCTTCATTAGCAGTCGGCTCGATCACAGTCCGGAAAGTGGGCGCATTGCAGCACTTTACGGCTGAATCCGGGCTTTAGAAATTCGTTAATTTGCCACCCCAAGCTACACTCACCACCCGCCCAATATCCCAAACGACTGCTCTCCTGCAGCGTCAGACTCATTTCCAGACATGCTCACACTTTTCAACAGCCTGACCCGCCAAGCCGAACCCTTCGTTCCTCTCGATCCACAACGGGTAACGATGTACTGCTGCGGACCGACGGTCTACAACTACGTGCACATCGGCAATGCGCGGCCGGCGGTGGTGTTCGCCTTGCTGGCAGCCTTGTTGAGAAGGCATTTCCCAGGCGTCGTCTACGCTCGCAACATCACCGACGTCGACGACAAGATCAACGCGACGGCGAACGAACAGGACGTGCCGATCGAGGTCATCACTGACCGCTTTGCCGCCGCGTACCGCGAGGACATGGCAAAGCTCGGCGTTGCGCCACCGGATCTCGAGCCCGCCGCCACCGCGCACATTCCGCAGATCATCTCGATCATTGAGCGTCTGCTGCTGTCGGGACATGCCTACACGGCCGAAGGCCACGTGCTGTTCGCGGTGGCAACCAGTCAGGACTACGGCAAGCTCTCGCGCCGTTCGACCGATGACATGTTGGCGGGGGCTCGGGTCGAAGTCGCGCCCTACAAGCGCGATCCGGGCGACTTCGTGCTGTGGAAGCCATCCTCCGATGATCTGCCAGGCTGGGATTCGCCTTGGGGTCGCGGCCGGCCCGGCTGGCACATCGAGTGCTCGGCGATGATCGAGGCCCATCTGGGCGAGAGCATCGACATCCATGCGGGCGGCATCGATCTGCAGTTTCCGCATCACGAGAACGAAATCGCGCAGAGCGAGTGCGCCCACGGTGGCAAGGTGTTTGCGCGCTATTGGGTGCACAACGGCATGCTCAATCTCGACGGTCGCAAGATGTCGAAATCGCTGGGCAATACCTTCGTGCTGCATGAGCTATTGCAGCAACATCCGCCGGAAGCCCTCCGTTATGCCTTGCTGTCAGCGCACTACCGACAACCGCTGGATTGGTCCGACAGCTTGATCGAGCAGAGCGTGCGCACGCTGGATCGGCTGTACGGCACCTTGCGCGATCTCGCGGATGTCGATTGTGACGTGGTGGCAGTGCCGGCTAGCGTCGAGTCGGCTCTGTGCGACGATCTCAACACGCCGGCCGCATTGGAGAAGTTGCACGCCATTGCAGGTGACGCACGGCGCGCCGAAGGCGCGGCGCGGGTGGCCGCGAAGGCGGCTTTGCTGGGCGCGGGCATGGCGTTGGGCCTGCTGCAACAGTCGCCTTCCGCGTGGTTTGAGCGCGGCGTCAGTGCGGATGACGATGAGCGCATCCAATCGCTTGTCGATGCCCGTAACGCGGCCAAGTTGGCACGTGATTTCAAACTGGCTGACGCCTTGCGTGACACCCTCAAAGCGATGGGCATCGCGCTTGAGGACACCGCCACCGGCGTACGTTGGAAGCGCGCCGGATGAACGACGAGTCCGCACTCCCGCTGGAAGCCAGTGCTGAGCTGGCCCAAGCCACTATCGCTGAGGAGTTCGGTTACTTCAGCGATTGGTCCGAGCGTTACCAGTACTTGATCGATCTGGGTCGCAAGCTGGCCCCGTTTCCGGACGAGTGGAAGTCCGAAACCCACCGCTTGCATGGTTGCCAGTCGATGGTATGGATCGTCGCCAGTGGTACGCCGGAGCGAATGCAGTTTGCGGCTGTCAGTGACTCCAGCATCGTGTCTGGACTGATCTACCTCGCATTGCGAGTGTATTCGGGACGGCCAGCAGCGGAGATTGTCGCCACTAGCCCGGATTATGTCGCGGCGATTGGCTTGGCCAAGCATCTGTCGCCGACGCGGGCGAATGGCCTCGCCGCGCTGGTACGCTTCATTCGTGAGACCGCGCAGGCGCAGCTAGGACGTGCCTAGAGCGCTGCCCTCGCCCACATGAAAACGCCCGGCACTACCGGGCGTTTTTGTTTACACCACTGGCGGATAAAACACCGCGCAGCGATCAGTCACCCATTAGTTTCTGGCGGTGCTCCCAGCGCTCTTGAGCATCCAAGCACAGCGTTGCGATGGGTCGGGCTTCAAGGCGCTCGACACCAATCTCTTCGCCGGTCTCTTCGCAATAGCCGTAGGAGCCGTCTTCGATACGCTTCAGCGCCTTGTCGATTTTTGAAATCAGCTTGCGATAGCGATCACGGGTGCGCAGTTCCAGCGAATTCTCGGTTTCGCGAGTCGCCCGCTCGGCCTCGTCGCCGACATCACGCACTTCATCACGCAGGTTGTCGATGGTCTGTTTGGACTCTTCAACCAGTTCCTCGCGCCATGACATCAACTTGGCACGAAAATACTCGAGCTGAAACGGATTCATGAACTCCTCGTTCGAATCCGGTCGGTAGCCCGGCGGCAGGTCAACGCGCACCGACATAATCACCGGCGGCGGCTCGTTAATCATGATCGGCCGGTTGGGCATGATCGCCTGCGCGCGCACGCCACCGGTTGGACGCACCATCGGCTCGGCAATCGCCACCACCGGCTTGGCCGCCGCGCCACGCTTGGTCGAAGGCTTAGCTGGAGCTGGCTTGGTCGGCGCTGGCTTGGTCGGCTCAGCCGCAGCAACAACCACGGCTGGCGCTGGCGCGGGCTTGGCGGCGGCAACCACGACAGGCGCTGGTTTGCTGGCAGCAGCCGGCGCTGCGGCGGCCGCTTTTGCTACTGGCTTGGCGGCCGGGGCAGCTTTCGCAACTACTTTAGATACCACTTTCGATGGCGCGATAACGTTTCCCCTGACAACTGGCGTTGGCTTTGCGACCGTTTGTTTGCTGGCCGCTTTGGCAACTGGCGCCGGTTTGGTTTTGGATTTGACGGCGGCCTTGGCTGCCGGAACGGAATTGGGCTTTGCTGCAGGTTTGGAGGCAGCGATGGCCTTTGCCTTGGCTGCGGGTTTCGCTGCCGGCGTCGCCTTGGCTTTGGCCTTGACCATCGCGGCCGGTGCTTTGGCCGACTTCGCCGGCACTGACTTGACTACGACCGCCTTTCCTGCCTTGACAGCAGCAGCGGTTTTCACTTTGCTGAGTGCGGCCTTGGCAGCGCTCGCCTTCCCAGTGCTTGCCTTGGCTGCGGGTGCTTTACCTGGTGACTTTTTCGCAGCTGGCTTCACCAATTTGGCGAGCGCAGCCGCAAATTTTCCAACCGCTCCCGACTTCGCAGCGGGCTTTGCCGCTGACTTGGTCTTGACGACTGGCTTTGGACTGGATTTCGGTTTCGCTGCCACGATACTCCCGGGTTTCTTGAGACTGAGCGGGCGCGTGTTATAGCCTAGTGAGATGACCGCGGCAACCGCGGGCCTGAATAAAGCGCCAGATCGGCGATGTCCAAACGCTCTCCCCTACTGCCGCTGCTACGCATCTACAAGCGCTTTGTGAGCCCTTTGCTTGGACCGCGTTGCCGGTTCCATCCAAGCTGCTCAGAGTATGCGATGGAAGCGCTGATCCGTCACGGGCATTTGCGTGGCGGCTGGCTGGCAATCAAGCGTATCGGCCGCTGCCATCCGTTTCATCCAGGGGGCTTTGACCCCGTGCCGGGCACCTCTACCGACAAGGGCGAAATGTCATGAACCGTTGGCTGATCCGAAATGCCGCGTTGATCAACGAGGGGCGCAAATACGATGCGGACTTGCGCATCGTCGACGGCCGCATCGAACCCATCGATCCGATGCTGGATGCGCTGCCCGATGAGCAAGTGGTCGACGCTGCTGGGCTTTGGTTGCTGCCCGGCATGATCGACGAG
>JANNWF010000635.1:0-4049 GCA_031408455.1 Pseudoxanthomonas sp.
TCGAGCACGATCAGCGCCTGCCACAGATACAGGTGAAATCAGTCAAACGCGATTTGGCTGTACTGGCCCATATAAAACAGCGAAATGATGCGCACCAAGTTCAGCGCTTGAATGGCAAAGAAGCCAATCACCAGCCCGGCCAACTTGTGCTTCCAAGGGGCTGGAAACGCCAGTACCGCCGCCACCAGGATGATGACCGCTTCAATGCCATCGCAGCCGGGAGCAATTCCGACCGCAAAACCGTTGGTCAGGCTGCGGATGACGACACCTTCCGTGGCCACGTTGGCGTCGAACAGCATGATGATCCAGCCGCTGACTTTGGCCAGCACGCCGGTGAACGGTACCGTGAAATGTTCGCTGGCAAAGTTGGTAATGCGAAAACCAAACAGGCCGACCAGCAGGATCACAAACAACAGAAAGAAACGAAGCATCGTCGATAGGATGGATTGCGATAGGGCAAATGCTAGCATCGGTTGATGAATCCAGCTCCCAATCTGACCTTTGTCGGCCCGATGGGCGCGGGCAAAACATCGATAGGCCGACGTGTTGCGGATCGCCTCGGCTTGCATTTTGTCGACGCTGATCAGTGGATCGAACAGCAACTCGGGGTTTCGATCGCCACTATTTTCGAACTTGAAGGCGAGCCAGGCTTTCGCCGCCGTGAGCGTGATGCCCTGACCACCTTGTGCGCGGGCGAAGGCCACCTGATTGCCACCGGCGGTGGCGCAGTGCTCGATCCGCGAAACCGCGAGTGCTTGACCAGCAGCGCTTACGTAGTGTGGTTGCGGGTGTCGGTTGAGCAACAGTTGGAGCGTTTGGCGCGTGATCGCAGCCGGCCATTGTTGGCCGCCCTGGATCGTCGACATCGCTTGGAGGCCATGGCCTTGGTACGCAATCCTTTGTATTCCTCGATAGCCGACTACGTGTTCGAATCCGATAGCCGCAAAGTGAGCGCGGCGGCAGATCGCTTGGCGAGCGCCCTGCGGCAGCGCTGGCAACGGCAGGAGGCCGCCGCATGAGTGCCGTGCGTGAGGTCGAGGTCGCATTGGGCGCACGTTGTTATCCGATCTATATCGGCGCCGGTTTGCTCGACGATGGCAATCGATTGCGCCAATTCATTGGCGGTAAGCACGTGCTGGTCATCACCGACAGCAACGTCGCGCCGCACTACCTGTCCAAAGTGACTACGGCACTGGCAGGACTTTCGCAGCGCGTGCTGATCCTGCCGCCCGGTGAGCAAGAAAAAACGCTGGCCCGTTTCACCGAGGTGATGTCTGCACTCAGCGAAATGGGTGCCAGCCGCGATGCCACTTTGGTCGCCTTGGGCGGCGGCGTGGTCGGCGACTTGACCGGCTTTGCCGCCGCCTGTTGGATGCGCGGCGTGCGCTTTGTGCAATTGCCCACCACTTTGCTCGCGATGGTCGATTCATCGGTCGGTGGCAAGACCGCGGTCGATTTACCGGCTGGCAAAAATCTGGTCGGCGCGTTTCATCAGCCCAGTGCAGTGATCGCTGACATCAACACCTTGGCCACCCTACCACTGCGCGAAGTGCGCGCGGGCTTTGCTGAAGTCATCAAGTACGGCGCGCTGGGTGACCTTGAGTTCTTTGCCTGGTTGGAAGCCAATGCCGACGCGTTGCTGGCCCCTGATGCGGATGTCATCGGTGCAGCCATTGAGCGCTGCTGCCGGCACAAGGCCGGCATCGTCGCCCGCGATGAAACCGAACAAGGCGAGCGTGCGCTGTTGAATTTTGGTCACACGTTTGGGCATGCGATTGAAGTCGAATCTGGCTTTGGCAGCGTCTTGCACGGCGAAGCGGTGGCGATTGGAATGGTCTGTGCGGCGCACTTGTCGGCCACGTTAGGGCGAGCGCCGCTGGCCGACTCGGTGAGATTGTTCGAACTGCTGATGCGCTTCGGACTCCCGACCACGGTTCCGGCGGGGCTTTCGCCGGCGCGCCTGCTCGCCGCCATGCGCCTGGACAAGAAGGCCATCTCCGGACAGCTGCGTTTGATTCTCTGGCGCGGCTTGGGCGAGGCGGAGATCGTTGATGACGTGGCTGACGCGGCTGTGCTCACTGCGCTTGCCTGCTAGGGACATGCGCCGCGTGCTTCGATCAGAGTCTGGGCAACACTCGCCATACGCAAACCTGCCCCACGTAAACTAGGCAGATGCGCATTTATCTTCAGCAGCGGCCGCTTGCCGGTGAACAGCCTCGCTTTTATTCCTTAAGCCTTGCCCAAGACTTGCTCGGCGGCTGGATTCTGTTGCGCGAATGGGGACAACCCGGCGGCCGCAACTCGGCCAAACGCGAGTTGTTTCTGGACCGCGACGACGCCATCAAGGCGCTTTCGTCCGCACGCGATAGCCAACTCAAGCGCGGATTTCAGGTGATGTTTGCGCAAGGCATGGATGCGCCTCGCTAACACGTTGTCAGCCGCCTGCCCTACCTTTACGGAGTTTAGATTGAGCCCCAAGAATGACCGCTTCCTGCGCGCGCTGCGGCGCGAGCCCGTCGACGCCACCCCGGTCTGGATCATGCGTCAGGCGGGCCGCTATCTACCCGAGTATCGCGCCACTCGCGCCCGCGCCGGCAGTTTTCTAGCGCTTGCGAAAACGCCTGAACTCGCCTGCGAAGTGACCATGCAGCCGCTGGATCGGTTTGCATTGGATGCAGCCATCCTGTTTTCCGACATCCTTACCGTGCCCGACGCCATGGGCTTGGGCCTGTACTTCGCCGATGGCGAAGGTCCGCGTTTCGAGCGGCCCATCCGTACCGAGAGCGATATCGCGAAGCTTGCGGTGCCCGACATGGAAGGCGAACTGCGCTATGTGATGGACGCGGTGCGGCTGATTCGTCGCGAGTTGAATGAGCGAGTGCCGCTGATCGGCTTTTCCGGCAGCCCGTGGACCTTGGCCTGCTACATGATCGAAGGCGGTGGCAGCGACAATTTCTCCAAGATCAAAGCGATGGCGTGGAGCCAGCCAGCCCTGCTGCATCGCTTGCTTGCCATCGTCACCGAAGCGGTCATTGCCTATCTTTCCGCACAACGCGCCGCCGGCGCGCAAGCGCTACAGATTTTCGACACCTGGGGCGGCGTGCTGTCGCCTCCCCTGTATCGCGAGTTTTCGCTGCGCTATCTGAATCAAATCGCTGCCACATTGCCACGTGGGGAAGGGGCCGAGCGCACGCCCTTGATCGTCTTTGGCAAGGGCAACGCCGCCTACCTAGAAGAACTCGCAGCGGGCGGTGCCGAATGTGTGGGCGTCGATTGGCTGGTGACGCTGGAGGAAGCCCGCCGCCGCACTGGCGGCCGTGTTGCCCTGCAAGGCAACCTAGATCCCACCGTTTTGCATGCCCCCATCGAAGCCATCCGCCGCGAAGTCAAGGCCGCGCTGGCCAGTTATGGGAAAGGTCCCGGCCACATTTTTAATTTGGGTCACGGGGTGACTCCGGACATCAATCCAGAGCATGTGGGGGCGCTGGTGGATGCGGTGCATGAGTTTAGTTGGGTGGGGTAGTGGTGTGCTTTTAGCCGAGATCCTGCGGCTTTTGATGGTCGTTGCGGCGAAAGCCGGAATCCAGCTTTTCAGTCTTCTCTGGCGTGAATTGGCTTCGAGGCGCTGTTTCGTCTGCCTAGGCGGCAGCCGAGTCACTTTTCTTTGCTTCGCCAAAGAAAAGTAACCAAAAGAAAGGCGACCCGAGCATCGCGCGGCTGCGCCGTACCCTGCGCTGCTCGCCGATCTCGGGCCGGCGCGAACTCGCACATCCATGTGCTCGGACATGCGCGCCTTTCCCCCGAGCCCGGCTGTGCTGCTCGGCGCGATGACGGGGCTGAAGGTCAAGAGCAAGAGCAACAACAGCAACAGCCGTCAACGTTCAAGCTGCGCGCTGTTGCCTTTGCTCCAGATCTTGGGGTCCCCTATGTGGCGGCGGCGGTTGGGAGATAGGGGTGCGCGCATGGATGCGCGTGCGTTTTTGCCAGCACATGGATGTGCTGTCAAAAACCCCTCCCACTCGCCGCGAACTCGCGGCTTCATCGCGAGC
>JANNWF010000636.1:0-2614 GCA_031408455.1 Pseudoxanthomonas sp.
CCGTCGGCTTCGATCCGATAGCCCAAGGTGACTGCCGGGTGATTGAGAAATTGGGTGGCAATCCGCACGCCAGCAATGTCGTGGATGCCTTCGGTTAACTCGTGATAAGTAATCGTCGCCGGCAATTGGCCGAGTTCGACCGGAAAGTAGGTGAACTCCATCTGGCCGGCCAGCACCTTGTGCAGCGATTGGTGACTGCCTTCCGGGCCATAGATCGCGACAGTGTTGCCTTTAACAAAGGCTGGGCTGAAAAACGGGAAGCCTTGAATATGATCCCAGTGGGTATGACCGAAAAGGATGTTGACGTTGATCGGGCCCTTGCCGTGGGCCATCAACTTGCCTGCCAGCCGGTGCGCACCAGTGCCACAATCGAAAATTAACGTAACGCCACTGTCGGTGGTCATTTCGACACAGGAAGTGTTGCCGCCAAAGTGGTTGGTGCCCGGCCCCGGCGTGGCGATTGATCCTCGTGTGCCCCAGAAACGGACTTTCATGATCGTCCGGTTTCCATGAGCCCGGCGTCGCTAGCGGGAGTAGTCCGCTCGCCAATGCCACCGAGCTTTTTGCGCAATTCGAGTGGCCGGGCAATCCCGCGCAGCGGTTCCAGTGACGAGCCGGTGCCGACCATTGTCACGTCACCATAGCCAAGAATGCGCCCCATCAAGCCCTGATTGACGTGCAAGCTTTCGACCTTGCTCAGATTCATCTCGACCGTTTCGCGCGAAACCAATCCGCGTTTGGTAATGATGCGTTTGTCGGTCAGCACCAGTTCCGTCGTTTGCCGCCGGATTACCGCAGACAGCACCACGGCGATTCCACTTACCGCCAGCGCTGCTGCCAGAATCATCCATGGTCCGGTTTGGTTGGGGACAGCGATGCCGATACCCACACCTGCCACGATCAAGAGCGTTCCGCTGAAATAGGAAAGGAAAAATGTCCAATGAGAGATGGACGCGCGATGGACGATTTGTTCGCCATCGGCCAATACGGAATCAACGTAGGAACTCATGTTCGCTCTCCGTGGTCGCTTCCTTGCAAATGGTCACGCTGAATGCGCTGATCATGCACGCGGCGCGCGGTAATTGAGGTTACTGCAGACATGCGATTCATCCCGGCTCAAGCGAAAAAACTCGCAGCCTGAGTGTTACAGAAGGAATCGCCAGCTGTCGGTTCGTTGGCGCACAGAGCCGGGCAATCGCTTGAACGAACACTCCCTCCCTTTCAAGGGGAGGAGAGAACCCGCTCCGCGTTCATGCGATTGCCTTGGCCAAGCGATCACGCTCGTGCCGGGATAAGGTCCACACCTACAAATTCGTCAGTTGGTGCTGGTAACACGCCGTCATGCGGCCATCAGGTCGACGCTTTCCTGACTCACCAGCGGTGCTTTGAGCAGGCGAGCCAAGGCCTTGCCGCCTTGCGCCATGATCTGCGAATGATTGCGGATGAATATCGAGCGGGCAAGCGGCGCAAACAGGTTCATCCACCAGCGCTTGCTGTGGACGTGCCACTCATAGTGGACGACGCTGAGATTGCCTTCTCGGGAAAAACGCCAGCGGCCAAAGCCGACCAGATCGCCCTCGGCGGTTCCTTCAATCGCCACCAACTTTTCGATGCGCGTTGCACGCACATCAAGTACCACCCGGTACGGCAATTTCCCCCGCCAGACGTAGCGTCGCACGTTGTCTATGCCATCTGCCTCACCAACTGCAGTTTGTTCCACCTTGCGCACACTTGGCCACCATTGCGGCCAGCGGAGCGAGTTCTCGATTGCGGCGTAGACGCTTTCCAGTGGCGCAGCGATGCGCCAGACGGTAAGTAAATGGTATTCCGCCACGACGCTTCTCTCTTTTGCCAAGCTCAGCGCTTAGGCCTACCAGCTGCTCGACGCCACATTCCTGGTGAGGGTGACCAATTCACCCAGAAGTTTGCTGATGAGTTGTCGTGTCGGCTGGTCACTCAGCGTGCCATTCTCATCAAACCACTGCGCCGCATTGGCGATCATCACTTCCGGCTGATTGACCACCGGCATGTCGTGCGCGACGAGAACTTGACGTATATGATATTGGGCGCGAGCGGTACCCAGACTGCCGACCGAGGCACCCATAATGGCGGCCGGCTTGCCGGCCCAAGCACTCTGGCCAAAGGGTCGCGATGCCCAGTCGATAGCGTTTTTGAGTCCGCCGGGAAGTGAGTAGTTGTACTCTGGCGTGGCAAACAAAATGGCATCGGCGTCCTCGATCCGCCGCTTGAACTCGACGACCACAGCTGGCGGCATGGTTTCATTGTCCTGGTCGAAAACAGGGATGCCCTTGATCTCCAGAAGTTCCAGTTCCGCGCCGCTGGGAACCAACTGCTGTGCCGCTTTAAGCATGAAATGGTTGTAGGAAGATTTGCGCAGGCTACCCACGATGCCGAGGATTTTGACTTTGTCCAATTTCGATTCTCCTTGCCGATGTCAGGCTAAGGATGCCAGCCACCAGTGCCAAGTGCTGTGCGCTAAACCACACTCGCACTCAAAGCCGTGGTGCGTTAGCGAACGGAAGCGCAGCCAATAGTGGCGCAGCATCAGCGGCTGAGGGATCGTTGCAAGGAGCCTCGAGGTTGTCGAATTGTC
>JANNWF010000637.1:0-4231 GCA_031408455.1 Pseudoxanthomonas sp.
AGTGGCCGAGAATTTCGCGTTCGCCATTCAGCAGTCGCGCCAGCGGCCACTCGGGGCAGGTCGGTAAATTGACTTCGGCGGCTTGGCTGGATGTGGCGGCGGAGGACAGTCCGAACAGGCTGTTCTGACCGGCCTCACGCTCGCGTTTGAGTTGCTCGGTGGCGCGCATCACTTCGGGCAGCTGCAACATGAGACTGGCGCGATTGGGGCCCAACGCATCCAGCGCGCCGGCGTGGATCATGGCTTCGATCACGCGCTTGTTGAGCTTGCCGTCATCGACGCGATTGCATAGATCCAGCAAGTCAACGAAGACACCGTTGCGCTGGCGTTCGTTGACGATGGCCTCGACCGCGCCTTGCCCCACGCCTTTGGCCGCGCCCAAGCCGTAGCGAATCGTGCGGGCGTCGGTGGCGGCAAACATGAAGCCCGATGAATTGATCGCTGGCAGCAGCACGCTGATCGCGCGCGCGCGGGTGTCGTCAAGAAAGCCGACCACTTTGTCGGTGTTGTCCATGTCGGAGGACAGCACCGCCGCCATGAACTGCGCGGAGTAGTGTGTCTTCAGCCAGGCGGTCTGATACGAAACTAGAGCGTAGGCCGCCGCGTGCGACTTGTTGAAGCCGTAGCCGGCAAACTTTTCCATCAAGTCGAAAATTGCGTCGGCTTTGGGCTTGGCGATGCCTTTCTCCGCCGCGCCATCGCTGAACTTGGCGCGATGCTTGGCCATCTCCTCGAAATTTTTCTTGCCCATCGCGCGGCGCAGCAGATCGGCACCACCCAGCGAATAACCGCCAAGAATCTGCCCGATCTGCATCACCTGTTCCTGGTAGACCATGATGCCGTAGGTCTGGCGCAGGATCGGCTCGACACGCGGGTCTGGATATTCGATGGCTTCCTGACCATGCTTGCGCGCGCAGAAGCTGGGGATCAGGTCCATCGGGCCGGGGCGATACAGCGACACCAGCGCGATCAGGTCTTCAAAGCGATCCGGGCGGGCCTTCTTCAACAGTTCGCGCATGCCACGCGACTCGAACTGGAACACCGCAACGGTGTCGCCACGCGCGAACAGCTGGTAAGTGAGTTTGTCGTCCAGCGGCAGCGCAGTGATGTCGATGGGCGGCTCGCCAGTCTCGGCGCGCGTCGCGTTGATGGCCTTGACCGCCCAGTCGATGATGGTGAGGGTGCGTAGGCCGAGAAAGTCGAACTTGACCAGACCGACGGCTTCGACATCGTCCTTGTCGAATTGGGTGACCACGCTACGTGACTGCTCGCCCTTGGCCGCGTGATCGGCGTACAGCGGGCTGAAATCGGTGAGCGGACTGGGTGCGATGACGACGCCACCAGCGTGTTTGCCGGCATTACGGGTGAGGTCTTCGAGCTTGCGGGCGAGGTCGATCAGCTCGCGCACATCGTCTTCGTCGCGATAGCGGGCGATCAGTTCGGCCGAGGCGAGACCGCTGTCCTTCTTCGCCGCTTCGCTCAAGCCGAGCGCGTCATCCAGGCTGACGCCCAAGGTCAGCGGGATGAGCTTGGCGATGCCGTCTACGAAGCCATAAGCATTGCCGAGCACGCGGCCAACGTCGCGCACCACGGCTTTGGCCGCCATGGTGCCGTAGGTGATGATCTGACTGACGCGGTCGCGGCCATAGGCATCGGCCACGTATTGGATGACGCGGTCGCGGCCATCCATGCAAAAGTCGATATCGAAATCGGGCAGCGAGACGCGCTCGGGATTCAAGAAGCGCTCGAACAGCAAGTCGTAAGGTAGCGGATCGATATCGGTAATGCCCAACGCCCACGCCACCAGCGAACCTGCACCCGAGCCACGACCGGGGCCGACCGGAATGCCATGCTGTTTGGCCCAGTTGATGAAGTCGGCGACGATCAGAAAGTACCCAGGGAAACCCATGCGGACGATGACGTCGAGTTCGACATCGAGTCTTGCGTTGTAGCTGGCGCGGTCATGGCCGGCGGCCAGCGGTTGCTTTTCCAGTCGATGGTCGAGACCCGTGTGCGCCTCGCGTCGAATCCAACTTTCCAGCGTGTGCTCGGCAGGCACGGGAAAGGCCGGCAGGAACGACTTGCCCAAGGTCAACTCAACATTGCAACGCTTGGCGAGTTCGACCGTATTGAGCAAAGCGCCGGGCAGGTCGGCAAAGCGCTCCGCCATCTCCTCAGGCGAAGTGAGGTACTGCTGCTCGCTATAGAGGCGCGGTCGCTTGGGATCACCCAGCACTCGTCCGCTCGAAATGCAGACGCGGGCCTCATGCGCGCCAAAGTCGTCGGCCTCGATGAAGCGCACGTCGTTGCTGGCCAAGGCTGGCAAGTCGTAACGACTACCCAGCATCAACGCGCGTTCGTTCCAGCTGGCTTCACCGTCGCGGCCGCTGCGCACCAGCTCCAGATACAAGCGGTCATCAAAATGGTGGCGCAGGTGATCCAAAGCCGCTTCAGCAACGCTATCGCGACCGTCGGCCATCGCCTTGGCTACCGCACTTTCGCGACCCGCCAATGCCACCAAGCCAGCGTTGCATTCCGTCAGCCAGCCCTCCCGCAACACGACATGATCGCCACGATGGCCTTCCAAATAGCCACGGCTAAGCAACTTCGAAAGACTGCGATAGCCGCCGTGATCGAGGCACAACAGGGTGAGGCGACTGCTGGA
Organism: Pseudoxanthomonas sp.; assembly: GCA_031408455.1. GTDB lineage: Bacteria > Pseudomonadota > Gammaproteobacteria > Xanthomonadales > Xanthomonadaceae > JANNWF01. The sequence continues at coordinate 2,666 of JANNWF010000637.1, forward strand.
CTGGTCTGCATGTTCGACATGAACATCCGCGCCGATCAGCGGCTTGACGCCTGCCTTGATCGCTTCCCGATAAAACTTGACCAAGGCGAACAGGTTGCTCTGATCGGTCAGCGCAACCGCCGGCATGCCGAGCTGTTTGCAGCGGCTGATCAGCTGGGGAATGCGGATCGTGGAGTCCGCGAGTGAGTACTCGCTGTGCAAGTGCAGATGGATGAAGCTTGGGGTCATTGCGGGCGCTCAGGCGAGGCGGCAGCGTAAGGGCCGACAGGGGCGGGAGCTTAACAGCGGGGTTGGAATCTGGGGGCAGGTGCGCGCGTTCGCGGAGCAGTAGCTGCGGCAGACCTCGGTGAGCCGTCCCAGCCCCAAGCTCCCAGCCCCGCTCTATCAACCCGAAAATCAACGCAAGCGCCGAATCCGCATGACTCTCAACTCAGGATTTCGCGTCGCGCCTACTCAAACCCATTCGCAAATATCATTCCCGCACCCATCACTTGTTGGCTGAAACTGCGCGAAAACTGATTGACGCCGCCGTTGTCCGTGCCGCCGTTGTCGGTCACGGTGACCGTGATCATGGTTGTGCCGGATTGCCCCGCGACCGGCGTGAAGCTGAGCGTACCGGTGGTATTGGGGCTGCTGTAGCTCACCGACGGGTTGGGAATGAGCCCCACGTTGTTGGAGACAGCACTCACATTCAGCGTTTGCACGGGGTCGCCCGCGCCTTGTCCGATACCAGCCAGATTGACCATTTGCTGGCCGGAGTTGATCGGAATTGCAGCGGGGTTGCTGATCGCGTTCAGAGTGGGCTGGTCGTTGACGGCCAAGCCATTGAGTAGCTTGCTGCCAGTGATCGGCGACGCTTCGTCGTCGCTGATGTGGGTGCCAATGCTGAGCCCGAAGTTGAAATTGGCAGTTGGAATGAACAAGACATCGGCCAGCAGGATATTGACGTCGGCCACAGCGCCACTGGCGGACCAGAGTCCGGTGCTAGCGACGTAAGTGGAACTGACCGAGCCGGAGGCAGCCGTGCTCAAGCGACCGGCAGCAGGATTGGAAAGGGTCAGCAATGCCGTCACGTTGGCGCTGTCGATGTCGCTGATGACGATGTCGGTGAGATCGAGCGTTTGGTCTTCGACATAGTCCTCGTCGATCGACAGGTTGCTGGCATTGGGAGGGTCGTTGATGGCGGTTCCGGTCATCGCTTTGGTGCCCGTCTGCGCGGTGCTGACGCCATCGGTGACGCGCGTGACGATACTGAAGCTTGCGTTGAAATCGGCCGTAGGGTTGAAGGTGACGCCGGCCAACAAAGTGTTGACCGACGCTAGCGCCCCGCTGGCATTCCAAACGCCCGTGCCGGCCATGAACGTCGACGTCACTGTTCCAGCGGTCGCAGTGCTCAGACTGCCCGCGGCGCTGTCTGACAGGGTCAAGGTCGTGGTCACCGTCGGACTGTCGGCGTCGCTGACCACGATGTTGACGAGGTCAAGGGGAGTGTCTTCGGTGAAATTCTCAGCCGCCGAAAGATTGCTCGCGCTGGGACTGCTGTTGCTGGCGCTGACATTGACGGTG
>JANNWF010000638.1:0-7256 GCA_031408455.1 Pseudoxanthomonas sp.
CGGCGCAGCGCGGCTTCGGCATTGCGCTGTGCAGTGGTGAAACGGTCAGCAGGTGCGACTGGGGTTGGTGCGGTCGCTGAGAACGAAGCGGCCAAGGCTTGCAGCAGCAGGAAGCTCCACAAGGCCAATCCCACGCTGCCGCTGTGGCGCAGGGTAGCCATCGCCACCGCAGCGGCAATCAACACCACGGCGGCATCCAGCAAGGCGAGTAGCGGTCGGGTGTGCGAGCCGAGACTGCGCAACAACCAAGGAAAGGCGGCCAGCAGCCCCAACCACAGCCATAGCGGTGGGTTGAAGACCACTAACAAGGCGGTAATGGCCAGCCAGCTCGCTGCTACCAGCAGCCGGCCGGCGCGCGCTGGGCTGTGCACTAGCAAGTCCAACACATAGGCGCTGGTGACCATCAACAGCACCAGCCGGATCGCGATGTGGGTGCCGGTGAAAGGTGCCAATAACCAGAACGCGGCGGCTCCGATGGCGCTCAATACAAACGCCAGCACCACACCGCGCCAAAAGCCGGCGGCGTTCATGCGCGCCCCCGACGTGCCCGCAACAGCGCCAACTCGACGTCGGCATCGGACACGCTGAACTGCTCGGCGCTCCACGGACCCGCACCGACGTCGGCATCGGTGGTCGGTGATTGCATTTGCGCCTGCGCCCGCAATTGGTCGAATTGCGCGCGTTGCTGTTCAAGCGCCTGCTGGGCTTTCTCGATATCGGCATCGAGGCGCGACGTCTGCCGTTGCATGTGTGCAGCCATGCGCTCGCCTTCCAGACGCCGCCGCAGCAACACCCGCGCCAGCACTTCGTTGTCGGCATTCAGACACAGCTCAAGCTCTTCATCGACCTTGACCAAGGTGCTGCTGATTTCCTGCTGGCGGCGAACCAGCGCGGCACGCTGCTGGCGATTGAGTTCGAGTTTGCGGCTGGCATCGGACAGCGCTTCGTCCATCTCGCGCAGCGCTTGTCGCAGCAACAAGTCGGGCTCTTCAATGCCATCGAGCACGGCGTGCATGTCGGCACGAAACAGTCGCGTCAATCGGTTGATCATGGGCATCGGAGTCTCCTGTCGTTGGGGTGAGCACAGACTAGGAATCCGGTGCCTCCGAAAACAGGCCGAGCGCTGTAAACAGTTGCGTGTGGCTGTTTACAAACTGTTTGCATGCGGCGTGCGCGACAGCGGTGTTAGTGTCCATCGCTGTAAATGGCGGTGCCGAACTTCTCCCCTCTCCCGCTTGCGGGAGAGGGGCGGGGGAGAGGGCAAGGCCTCGCCGAAGAGCAGAGCCCCTCTCCCCAACCCCTCTCCCGCAAGCGGGAGAGGGGCTCCGAGCGAGCGTTCACTTCACCGGCAATCCTTGGTGCGATAACGAGTAACCACATGCAACGCAAGCCGCGCCTACTGATAATCGAAGACGAGCCGGCCATTCGCGCAGGCTTGATCGACGTGTTCGTCTATCACGGCTTTGCGGTCGAATCGGCCGCCGACGGCGCGGATGGATTGGCGCGGGCCAAGCGCGGCAACTTCGATTTGATCCTGCTCGACGTGATGTTGCCCGGCGTTGATGGCTTCACGATCTGCGGCGAGTTGCGTCGCTCTGATCCTGAGCTGCCGATCATGATGTTGACCGCCAAGACCAATGATGACGACATCATTCACGGCCTGGCGCTGGGCGCCGACGATTACGTGGGCAAGCCGTTCTCAGTCGCGCAATTGGTGCTGCGCGTGCAAGCGGTGTTGCGACGCGCGCGGCCGGCCTTGCTCAACGATGTGCACTTGCGATTGCTGGGCGGCGTCGTGATCGATACGCGCAATTTGAGCGCCACCATTCATGGTGTCGAGACTCACTTCACCCGTCGTGAAATGGAGGTGTTGCAGTACCTGGGTGCCAATGCCGAGCGGCCGGTGTCGCGCGAAGAATTGCTGCACAAGGTGTGGGGTTACGGCCGCGAGTTGGAGATCGAAACCCGCACCGTCGACATCCATATCGCCAAATTGCGACGCAAGATCGAGACCGACCCGAAGTTGCCGCAGTGCCTGCTGACCGTGCGTGGCGGCGGTTATCGCTTGCTGCTGGCGGATGCATGAGCAAGTTCTGCGCTTGTAACCCACCTCACGTCATTCCGGCGAACGCCAGAATCCACGTGCCGGGCAGTGAGAAATCGACGTGGATCCCGGCGTTCGCCGGGATGACGGGTATTGGGTGAGCCGCATGGCCAAAGGCATGACCCGTCGTCGCTTGCGCTGGACGCTTGGCGTGCTGTTTCTCGCCTTGGCGCTTCCCAGTGCCGTGCTGGTTGTACAAACTCAGCGCCAGTTGAAGTGGGAGGCGTTTCATCAAAATCGGCAGTTGGCGGTGGAGTTGGCCGACCGCATCGACGCCCGCTTGCAAGAATTGGTGGCGAATGAGGAAGCGCGTGGCTACGCCGACTACGCCTTCCTCAATGTGGCCGGCTTGAATGCGGGCAACGAGTCGGCGGTGGAGGCATTGCTGCAACGCTCGCCATTGGCACGCTTCCCCGTACAAAGCGATTTTCCAGGTTTGCTCGGCTGGTTTCAGATTGATGCGGCGGGTGTTTTTTCCAGTCCGCTATTGCCCGAGCAAGAAAACACCTTCGAGCAATTGGGACTCACCACGGCGGAAGTCGCTGAGCGTCGTGCGCTCGCCGACAGCTTGCAGGATGTCTTGGGGCGCAACGAACTGGTGGTCAAGCGGCGACCAAATGCCGCCTTGGCCGCGGTTTCGGCGAGCAGCAAAGACGAGGATGCGAAAGCGGCGAGCCTGCCTGATGAGCGCCTGCGTGACGAAGTAGCAGCCGAAAGTGCCAGTGATAGCGGCTTGAGCAGTTCGCAAGCGGCCGCCGCGCCAGCTGCCGCAGCGCCGCCCCCACCAGCGACACAAGTCGCCTTTGATCAGCTCAATCAGCCCAGCGAGGTGCGGCGTCAACAGGAAGCCAAGGCGCTAGGCAAGGTGACCGACCTCAAACTCTCCAACGTGTATGCCGAGCGTGAGGAGTTCCGGCAAGACAAGCAGAAACTTGAGCAACCGGCGCGGGGTCGCCGCAGCGAGCAAGCTGCGCTACCGAGCCTCGGCGTCCGAGAGCAACTCGTCCAAGACCAGGTCATCTCGCAAGAGCAGGTCGTCCGAGAGCAAGCCTCCAAGGAGCAGGTCGCAGGCGCTGCAAATGCAGAAAAGCCGAGTCCGGTCGTGGCCGAGTTTAGCGAGGCGGACGTCGGCGGGGTCGACCAAAAGTTTGTGGCCGTGCCCTTGCGCATGTTCGACAGCGAGCTGGATCCGTTTGAGGTCGCGCAATTGGGCAGCGGTCACTTTGTGCTGTTTCGGCGGGTGTGGCGCAATGGCGAACGCAGCATTCAAGGCGCCTTGATCGAGCAAGACGCTTTTCTGCGTGGCGTGCTTGAAGCGCCGTTCGCCAGCAGTTTGGTGGCACCGGTCAGCGACCTGCGGGTGGCGTGGCGGGGCGATGTATTGCAACGGTTCGATGGACATCGCGGTCGCATGTACCCGCAGCGCGACGATGAGTTGAGCGGCACTTTGCTGCATCGCGCGCGACTGTCAGCGCCGCTCGCTGATATGGAGTTGATTTGGACCATCCGCCGGCTGCCGACCAGCCCCGGCGTATCGCTGGTGATGTGGGCCGGATTGGTGCTATTCGGCGCGCTGTTGGCTGGCTTTTTCACGCTCTACCGATTGGGACTCAAACAACTTGCCCTGGCTGGCCAGCAACAGGACTTCATCGCCGCCGTCAGCCACGAATTGAAGACGCCGCTGACTTCGATCCGCATGTACGGCGAACTGTTGCGCGCTGGTTGGGCGTCGGAAGAAAAAAAGCGCGAGTACTACGATTACATCTTTGATGAATCCGAGCGCCTATCGCGCTTGATCGCCAACGTCTTGCAGTTGGCGCGGCTGGAACGCGATGAATTGCGGCTGGAATTGAAGCCGCAATCGGTGGCCACTTTGTTCGATGTGATTCGCTCCAAGGTGCATGGCCAGATCGAGCGCGCCGGCTTCGAGGTGAGCTTTGACATGCAGCCCGATTGCGCCGACGTCGAGCTCAGCGTGGATGCCGACGCCTTGGTGCAAGTGATGATCAACCTGGTCGATAACGCGTTGAAGTTTTCTGCCAAGGCCACCGTCAAGCGCATCGAAATCAGCGCCGCGTCCGTCGACAAAAAGCGCATCGCCTTTACGGTTCGCGATCATGGTCCCGGTGTGCCGGTGGCATTGCGCAAGCGCATATTTGAACTATTTTTTCGCGCCGGCAACGAGCTGACTCGCGAGACCCAAGGCACCGGCATCGGCCTCGCGCTAGTCCGCCAACTCGCGCATGGCATGCATGGCGAAGTCGAGGTTCAGGCGCGCGAGCCGGGGGTGGAGTTTCGCTTGTTGCTGACACCGTGAACGCGAACGATCTACGCTGCGGAGTCGCTCGCTGCGTCGTTTGGATTGAGAGTCGGCGGGAAACTTACCGACGCCGCAAACCGATCTAAGGGGAAGCAATGGCCGGCGCGGCAGGCAGCGGCGTGCAGTCGGCTCGCTTGGCCACGGTGTCTTGCAGGAATGCTTCCACGCGGTCGAAGTGATCAATCGGCGAGGCATGATCGCCTGCCACCACAGCCAGTTCGTGGACGTGTCCAAAACCGTGCTGATCCAGCCGTCTCATCATGCGCTCCGACATCCGCTTGGCCGGCCACATTTCGTCGTTATCAGCGGCGATCAGTAACACCGGACCGTTGATGCGCTCAACTGCGATGGCGGCCGCCTCGGCAGACTCATCGGCGAGGATGCGCTCCATTACTGCCAGCAGATCGCCGCGCAGCAGATCGAACGTCGCGGCCCACGGCATTTGTGCGAAGGCCAATGGCTGTTGATTCAGCGCCCACGAGGAGGTGTTCATCGCATCGGTGTGGGCGGGAAACACGGTATCGCCTGGTGCCAGGGCAATCACCGCATCGACGTCAGTAAATTGCGAAGCCAGCGTGAGCGCCAGCTCGCCACCCTTGGAGCCACCCAAAACTATTGCGCAGGTGTCACTGACAGCGGGATCGGACTGCGCTCTGACGATGGCCTGCTGCACGCCTTCGAGTGCGATGCGATCGAGTTTTTCGGGCGTGTTGGGCAAACCGAAATAGCCGACCGCCAAGAATGCGTAACCGGCGTCTTCGAAACGCTGGCGCTGCTTCTGCAAGCGCGGCCTCAGCCAAATGTTGCCGCCCTCGGCACCGCCCAAGCCAACGATCAAGGGTCTCGGCGCGCCGGCGCGCGCAAATAGTTTCGCGTCGACCTGACCATAGCGGGCGGGCAGGGTGACGGTATCAAAACTGACGACCACGAAGCCGACGTAAGCCACCGCAGCCACGGTGAGTACGAGCAGGCTGGTGGCCATCCAGACGCCGAGTTTGCGCAGCAGTCGAAGCGGGCGATTGAGCATTGTTTGATCCTTGGCGGAGATTGAGGAAGCGCAGCGACGCGATGTGGTCAGGCGCGTGGTGGATCGGATGGCGGAGCAGGCGCCGGCGAATTCCAGAAAAACACCGCATCCACGCTCAGCGAAAACTCGCGCGCCAAACGCATGGCCAGCTCCAGCGACGGTGCATAGCGGCCGCCTTCAATGGCGATGATGGTTTGGCGGGTGATGCCGACGCGGCGGGCCAGCACCTCCTGCGACATCTCTGCATGCTCAAAGCGCAGCCTGCGCAAATGATTGCCGATGGGTGACGGTTGGCTCATGGGTTGGCGTCAGCTGCATCGGCATCGGCGGCATACGCGCGCAGACGGGTGATGGCGTCGATCAGACAGCTGCCGATGATGGCAAGGATCAAACCATGCGCGATGCTCGGGTGCGACAGGTCGGCCACCCAGCCGTCGCGCACGAAACCAAGCGCCAGAATTTGCACCACCAGCAGAGCGAGCAAGCCGTAGTAGGCGGCGCGCATGCCGTTGGCGGCGATCACCAGGTCGCGTTCGTCAGAGCGTGGCTGCGGATCGCGTGCGATCCAATACGACACTGCCATGCCAGCAACCAAGGTCCAGTTGTCGACGCCCAGCGCGTGGATCTGCGGCGTATGCATGAGCATGCGTGGGCCGATATGCCAGAGCGTTGCCGCCAAGTGCGCCGCGACCACCGCATTGCCGAATAGCCCTACCCAAAGCGCGCGTTCGGGCGAGCCAGGCGCGGCATCGGCCAACACGCCCCAGCGCCGGCGAACCGCTAGCGCGGCAATCACCATCAACGCGCCGCCGACGATGCCTGGCCGTACAGGCCATGCGCCGGCCGCACTTGCAATCAGTGCGCCGAGGCTCAGTGCCGCCAGCAACACCACAAAAATTTGGCGCATGCGTAACGTTTACCTGACAATATGTACGGTAAAGCATACATGCTTTGCTGACGTGGTTACAATCTCGCCACCACAGGGCGTTACACCGACGAAGCCCGATTGCAAGCGGAGTTGATGCCCATTACCTCGCTTAGCGAGCTGGTTTTGATCCAGTCGCCCCCTGATTCCACCACTAATCAAGCCGTAGACATGCTGCCTCACGCCGCAGGGACTGGTGGCTAAAGGAATCGCAGGCGTAAGCTGCGCGTTTTGTGAAACGAGGTGACACATGATCGGATACGTGACCTTAGGCACCAATGATCTGCCGCGGGCGACCGCGTTCTATGACGCCCTGTTGGGAGCCATTGGCGGCAAGCGGATGATGGAATCGGATCGCTTCGTGTTTTGGAGCGCGTCGTCAGCACAAGCTGCCCTGGGCGTGATTCTGCCCTTCGATGGCCAACCTGCCACCCGCGGCAACGGCACCATGATTGCTTTGGTGGTGAAAACCCCTGCGCAAGTCGATGCGCTCTACAAGAAAGCGCTGGAGTTGGGGGCCACTGACGAAGGTGCTCCGGGACTGCGTGGAGCTGATTTCTATCTTGGCTACTTCCGCGATCTGGATGGCAACAAGCTCAACTTTTTTTGCACTACGTAGTAGGCATTGCAACGACGTGATGCATCTTGAATGCTGCATGAGCTTGAGAAATGACTTCCACAGCGCATAGCGCCTTGGAGCCGCTGTTCAGCCCGATCAAAGTCAACCGAAACCAGATGCACATAAAATCCGTCGAGATGACAATCCCTAATCCGCAACAGGTGTTTATGGTCGACATTGAGAGTCGCCATACTTTGCGAGCATTGCAGACATGATCTCGCCCACTTGGCTGGTCACCGGTGGCGCAGGCTTTATTGGCGG
>JANNWF010000639.1:0-16307 GCA_031408455.1 Pseudoxanthomonas sp.
AAGACAGTTTGGCATTCACGAATCGCCTTAACGTACGCCAGCATCCATCGCCAAATTCAACTCCAACACATTCACCCGCACCTGCCCCAACACACCAAACGTCGGCGGCAAGGTGTTGGCAGTCACCAAAGCCTGCACGTCGGACTCGCTGATGCCGCGCGCACGCGCCACTCGCGCGACCTGCACGGCGGCAGACGCGGGGCTGATGTGTGGGTCAAGGCCTGAGCCGGAGGCGGTCAACAGATCGACTGGAATCGCATCAGCGGCAATGCTTTCACGCGTAGCGATGGCCATGGAGCTTGCCGCAACCCGCTCACGCAAAGCCGGATTGCTGGGAGCCAAATTGCTACCCGCCGCAGCGCGCGGATCGTAGTTGGCGGCGGAGGGTCGCGGCTGGAAATAGCGCTCGGCGGTGAAGTTTTGCGCGAGCAAATGCGAGCCGACGATCACACCATCGCGCTCGATCAAACTGCCGCGTGCTTGCGAAGGGAATAACGCTTGGCCGCCAAAAGTGGCGAGCAGCGGATACAGCAGACCGCAGCTAATCACGCCGACCGCTGCAAAGCGCAGCCAGGTCAAGACGCTACCGCCGTGACTGTCCAGCTTCGATGGCGCCAGATTCGATGGCAAAAGATTCGATGGTGTGTGCATTGCAGACTCTCCTCGCAAAGCGGTCATAGGACCGCGACCAAAATCAGGTCAATCAACTTGATGCCAACAAACGGCAGCAAGATGCCGCCGACGCCATACACCAGCAGATTGCGTCGCAGCAGGGATGACGCACTCGCGGCGCGGAACTTGACCCCGCGCAGGGCCAGCGGAATCAAGGCCGGAATCACCAGCGCATTGAAGATCAACGCCGCCAATACCGCGTTTTGCGGGCTCGACAGCTGCATCACATCTAGCATTGCCAACGCGGGCAATTGCGCCGCAAATACCGCCGGAATGATGGCGAAATACTTGGCCACATCGTTGGCGAGCGAGAACGTGGTCAAGGCACCGCGAGTGATCAGCAATTGTTTGCCGATTTCCACCACGCTGAGCAGCTTGGTCGGGTCGGAATCCAGATCGACCATGTTGCCGGCCTCTTTCGCGGCTTGGGTGCCGGCGTTCATCGCCAGACCAATATCCGCTTGCGCCAAGGCCGGTGCGTCGTTGGTGCCGTCGCCGACCATTGCCACCAACTTGCCCAAGGCTTGCTCGTCGCGGATGCGTTGCAACTTTTGCTCCGGCGTGGCCTCGGCGATGAAGTCATCAACGCCGGCAATCGCGGCAATGGCAGCAGCGGTGATCGGGTTGTCGCCGGTAATCATGATGGTCTTGACGCCGAGCGCACGCAGCCGCGCAAAGCGCTCACGCACACCGGGTTTGACTACGTCTGATAGCGCCACCACGCCCAGCTGACGCGAGCCCTCGGCGACCACCAGCGGGGTGCCGCCCTCACGCGCGACTTGCTCGATCAAGCCGCGCAGGTCACTCGGCAAACTTCCGCCCTGCTCGCTCGCCCACTTCGCGACCGAGTCACCCGCGCCTTTGCGAATGCGCACGCCATCGACCAAGTCAACGCCGGACATCCGCGTCTGCGCGCTAAAGGCGTGAAAGGTCGCACCGACGGGCTCGGCAATCGCTGAGCCGAGTTTGCGCGCCAGCGCCACAATGGATTTGCCTTCGGGCGTGGGATCAGACAACGAAGCAAACAGCGCGGCGTCGCGCAGCTGCAGCTTGCTGACGCCAGCGACCGGCAAGAAGTCGGTGGCTTGGCGGTCGCCGTGGGTGATGGTGCCGGTCTTGTCCAACAGCAGGGTATCAATGTCGCCGGCGATCTCGACCGCCTTGCCGGATTTGGCAATCACGTTGGCTTGCAAGGCGCGATTCATGCCGGCGATGCCAATGGCTGGCAGCAAGCCGCCGATGGTGGTTGGAATCAAGCACACCAAGAGCGCTACCAACACCACCACGCTGACATTGACGTCGACAAAGTTGCCGATGGCTGGCAGCGCCGCGACCACCGCCAGGAAGGCCAAGGTCATCGCCGACAACAACACCGTGAGGGCGAGTTCGTTTGGCGTTTTCTGCCTTGAAGCGCCTTCGACCAAGGCGATCATCCGATCCAGAAAACTATGCCCCGCGTCGGCCGACACTAAGACCACGATTTCATCGGTCAACACCTTGGTGCCGCCGATCACGCCGGAGCGATCTGTACCGGCTTCGCGCAGCACCGGCGCTGATTCACCAGTAACCGCAGCTTCATTGATGCTAGCGATGCCTTCAATGATCTCGCCATCGGCGGGGATCATTTCACCGGCGCTGACACGCACCCGATCACCGGCCTTGAGCACCGAAGCCGGAACGTTTTGCTCACCGTCGGCCACCACTCGCCGCGCCACCAACTCAGCGCGTGCCGCTCGCAAGCTGGCGGCTTGGCCGCGACCACGCGCCTCAGCGATGGCTTCGGCAAAATTGGCGAACAAAACAGTCGCTAATAAAATCAAAGCGACCGCGACGTTAAAGCCAAATGCGGGATCCGAAGTGCCGCCCGCTATCGCCATCCACGCGGTAACCACGGTGCCGATCAAGACCACAAACATCACCGGGCTGCGCGCCGCCGTGGGCGGATTCAGCTTGGCCAAGGCGGCCCATGCAGCTTGCCGCAATTGCGCACCATCGATGCGCGATACGTGCGGGTGGTTAGCGGTTTTTGCGCCAATGTTCATTGCGTGCTCCGGGCTGCTCATACGGCCAACGACAAGGCTTCGCCAATCGGTCCTAAGACCAACACCGGCAGGAAGCACAGCAAGGTCAACAGCACGATCACCGCGATTAAAGTGAGGGCAAACGTCGGCGTTTCGATATCCAGCGTGCCGGCGGTAATCGGGGCCACACGCTTCATCGCCAAGCGACCCACCACCGCCAGCGGAATCAGCAGCGCGGCATAACGACCGACCAACAGCAGCACCACGCAGCTCAGATTCCACCACGGTGTGGCGTCGCCTAAACCTTCAAATCCGGAGCCATTGTTGGCAAACGCCGAGGCATATTCGTAGAAGACTTGAGAGACGCCGTGCAAGCCGGGATTGGAGTTGCCGGTGATGGCCGGATTGGCCAAGGCAATGGCGGTTGCGGTCAGCAACAGCACCGGCTGTAGCAGCACCAACAGCGAAAGCAGGCGCATCTCGCCCACTTCGAGCTTGCGGCCGTAAATCTCGGGCGTGCGGCCAATCATCAAGCCGGACAGAAATACGGTGACCAACAGGTACACCAAAAATCCCACCAAGCCGCAGCCGATACCGCCCCACACCGTATTCACCAACATGCCAGCGATAGCGACGCCGCCGGCCAGCGGGTTGAGCGAGTCGTGCATCGCGTTGACCGAGCCATTCGATGACTGGGTGGTCAAGGTCGACCACAGCGCTGACGCCGCCGGGCCGAAGCGTTGCTCCTTGCCTTCCATATTCGGGCCGACCGCAGCAAAGCCGGCCACGGCGGCATTGGGTTGTGCTTCTGACCATGCGGCCAGACCAATAAAGGCTAGCGAGAAGGTCGCCATTACGCCAAACACCAGCGCAGTCAGTTTGCGGCGGCCAGTGAAGCGACCCATCATGAAAACGATGGCCATCGGCAACAAAACAATGGCGATGACTTGCAACAGGTTGCTGAGCGGGGTTGGATTTTCCAGCGGCACCGCGCTGTTGGGACCGTACCAACCGCCGCCATTGGTGCCGAGCTGCTTGATCGCCACCATCGGCGCGACCGGCCCGACGGGAGTCACTTGCTCAGTGACGCCGGCCTCAGCGTCGATAGGCGTGGCGACCTTGGCACCATCAAAGGTGCTCGGCACGCCCTGCCACGTCAGTAACAACGACCACACCAAGGCCAGCGGCAGCAACACGCGCAGGCTGCTGCGGACCACGTCGACATAATAATTGCCGAGATCGCGCGGCTCGCCTTCCTTGGCCGACGCCGCATTGCGACCGCCGAGCAAGCCGCGCAGCATCGCCAAACCAATGGCTAAACCCATCGCCGGCGTCAGCACTTGCAGGGTCACCACGCCAGCCAACTGCGAGAGATAACTCAGCTGTGCTTGGCCGGAGTAGTGCTGCTGATTGGTGTTGCTGAGGAAGGACACCATCGTGTGCAAAGCCAGATCCCAGCTCATGCCGGGAATGCCGTCCGGATTGAGCGGCAGTGCGCCTTGGCCCATGAAGATCGCCAGCACCACCACCGCCAGCACCGCGTTGGTGCCGACGAAGGCTTTGGCGATGCCAGCCCAGGTCATGCCGCGCCGTGGATCAACACCGCATAGCGTGTAAAGCAGCTTCTCGGCCGGACCGAACACACGATCCAGCCGCGACGGCGCATCGCCCAAGGCGACCGCAAGGTAGTGGCCCAAGGGCCAAGCCAGCGCAATCAAGAGCGCCAGAGTCAACGGAATTTCCCACATGGTGGTCACCTTGATTCAGAACTTGTCGGGGCGAAGCATGGCGACCAGTAGGTAGATGCCGACGGCAAACACCAGTAGCCAAAGGAGGATGGCGGTCATGAGCGTGATCTCGAATCCAAGGACGGATGGGCAGCGCTTACCGATAGGGAAAGCGATGCCGCCACTGTCGGCGCAGGTGCCGTAAAGGCGCTATGTCGGGATGAGCGGCCTGCGTAAATTCGGCGTAAAGGCGATGACAGCAGACGTGAGATGTCGTGTGTTCCCTTCTCCCTCCGGGAGAAGGTGCCCGTAGGGCGGATGAGGGTACGCCCCTCGTCAAACCTTCAATCTCGGCGTGACACGAAGCCTCATCCGGCGCTGCGCGCCACCTTCTCCCGGAGGGAGAAGGACCGGCACCTGAGGCATGCCCGGCGGGTCGAGACCCGCCCTACGATGCTGCGGGCATTGCGCCCCGCCGGCCTGCACCAAGCGAGGGAAATCAGCCATCGCCGACGATAAGCGACGAGCGCTACACTCAGCCTATGACCGTAGGCATTCTCTTAGTGACCCACCCCGGCATCGGCGGCAGCTTGCGCGGCTTGGCCACACGCATGCTGGGACCGCTGTCGCTGAAGGTAGAGTGTTTCGAGGTCGGCTTCGATACCGATCTTGATGCCTTGTTGCCGATTGCCAGTGCCGCGATGCGGCGCGTGGATTCAGGCGCCGGGGTGTTGATACTCACCGATCTGTTCGGCGCGACGCCTAGCAATTTCGCGCAGCGTCTTGGGCAATTGGGCACCCAGACGCGGCGCATCTCCGGACTCAATCTGCCGATGTTGCTGCGAGCGCTCAACTATCCCGACCGCGACTTGGCCAGCCTCGCCGATGCGGCGGCCCAAGGCGCACGACTTGGCATCGTGGTGGAGCATGGTTGAGCGCGAATTGAAGGTCATCAACCGGCTCGGCCTGCATGCGCGAGCCTCGGCCAAACTGGTCCAATTACTGGGCTCGTTTCGCGCGCAAATTACCTTGGTGGCGCGCGGCCGCGAGGTCAACGGCAAGAGCATCATGGGGGTGATGATGTTGGCTGCCGGTCAAGGCATGACCGTCGTCATGCGCGCCGAAGGCGAGGACGAAGGCGCCGCGGTTGAGGCTGCCGACGCGTTGTTCGCGCGCTTTTTTGATGAGGGCGGCTGAGCATGCGCCGCGAGTTCGCCGGCATTGGAGCAGCCAAGGGTTTGGCACTGGGTCGCGCGCGCGTTCGCGAACCGCATCGGCTGGAAGTGGACGAGCGCCGCGTCGAGCCCGAGGAAGTTGAAGCCGAGCGCGAGCGTATGCGCGACGCCTTGGCCGCAGCGCGCAAGGAGCTTTCCGACCTGCGCGAGCGAGTGCGTGGCGCGATTGCACACGAGGTCGGCGAGTTCATCGACCTGCACAGCATGCTGCTCGACGATCCCGATCTGCTGCACGGCTTGGACGAACTGATTCGAACCGCGCGAGTAAGCGCAGGCCACGCCTTGCGCATGCAGCGTGATCGTTTGGCGGCGGTGTTTGATGGCATCGACGATCCGTACCTGCGCTCGCGCCGCGAAGACATCGACCACGTGATCGGCCGCGTATACGCTGCCTTGCAACGCAACCCGGCATCGCAAGTCATCGGCATGGCGGGTGAGGTGTTGATCACCGACAGCGTCGCGCCCTCGGAACTCGCGCAGTTGGCCGAAGGTGGCGTGGTAGCGGTGATCACCGCGCAAGGCAGCACGCTGTCGCACAGCGCGATTCTCGCGCGCAGCCTGCACCTGCCGCTGGTGGTCGGCGTGCACGAGGCGCTGGCGCAGATCAATGACGGCGACGCCTTGATTGTTGATGGCCAAACCGGCCGCGTGATCGTCGAGCCATCGGCGACCGATTTGCAGGACTTCCGCAATCACCAAGCGGCCGGCAGTCGCGAACGGCGTGCGCTTTCCCGTTTGAGAGGCGCGGCCACGCGAACCAAGGACGGCATTGATATTGCTCTCTATGCGAACGCTGAATCGCGTGAGGACGTGGCCCAAGCGCACGCCTTGGGCGCCGATGGCGTCGGCTTGTATCGCACCGAGTTTCTGTTCTTGCAGCGGCGCGAATTGCCCACCGAAGACGAGCAATTCTTTGCTTATCGTGATCTGGTACTGGGCATGGGCGGCCGCCCAGTCACCATTCGCACGCTCGATCTGGGTGCCGACAAAGCCGACAACAGCGGCCTGACCTTGGCGCGTGAGCCGAATCCCGCCTTGGGTCTGCGCGGCGTGCGTTTGTGCTTGGCGCATCAGGACATTTTCTGCGCGCAGCTGCGCGCGGTTTTACGTGCGTCAGGCTATGGCCCGGTAAGGATACTGGTACCGATGATCACCGCCGTGTCGGAGATCATCGCCGTGCGCGGTTTGATTGAAGTCTGCGCGGACGCCGTGCGCAAAGCCGGCCATCCGATGGCCGAACACGTTGAATTGGGCGCCATGATCGAGGTGCCAGCGGCGGCACTCGCCATCGACACCATCCTGCCGGAGGTAGATTTCTGCTCGGTCGGCACCAACGACTTGATCCAGTACCTATTGGCGATTGATCGCGGCAACGATGCCTTGGGTCCCTTGTGCACGCCGAATCACCCCGCCGTACAGCGCGTGCTGCGCGACGTGATCGCCACCTGCAAAGCGGCTGGCAAACGTATCGCCGTCTGTGGTGAATTGGCCGGCATCGCCGAACACACGCGCATGCTGCTGACGCTGGGCCTGACCGAGTTCAGCATGCATCCGTCCAACATGCTGGAAGTACGGCGAGCGATTCGCGAGAGTGATTTGGGGCAATTGCGGGCGGGCGTTACCTGATTTGGCGCTAGGGGGAACAGCAGCCGAGCAAGTTCGCGCGCAGCGCGCGAACTTGCTCGGCTGCTTTGGTCTTTTAAGTCGGCGCGAGCCCAGAGAGCAGCGGAGCAAGCTCCGCTCTACAAACGCTTTTGCAGCGCCACCCGCTCTGGAAGATCGGGCCGAGCGAAGCCAAGGCCTACGCGCGAACTTGCGTCGCCGTGCCACCGATTCCCGCTGACGCTATGTGCCGGCCGAGGACGCGAGGACTACCATCGGCGTTTAGTGCTCCAGCGTCATCCCCAACAACCGCCAAGCCAACGGCCGCTCGTCGCCACCCGAGCCCGCAGCCGCCGGTTGCCAAGTACTCACCGCATCAACACTCAAGGTGACCGTCTCGCCTACTGACAAGGCGAGACTCAGCTTCAGGGTTTTTCGCGCGCCCGCCGCCACCTTTGCATCGCAGACCACGCCGGCGCAGCTCACCCTGAGCGACTGCGCCGCGAGCAGCTGCGGCGGCACCCACAGATCAATGCTGAGCCCACGCGCGGCACGGCTAGGCGTGAACCTGACCGACAACTGATCCGAACTCCACCCATCGGCCCAAATGCCCTGCACCGACTCGACTTTGGCGTAGCCCTGCAAGTCGATGCGTTGCGCACTGATGGCCGCATCCAGCGCGTGCTTCAGACGCGCCACGTGCTGACTGAAGTCGGTCTCGCGCGCATACAGAAACCGCAATTGGCCGCGCAAACGCGCGAAGCGCACGCGCAAGTCCATGTGTGCGTCGTCGTCCAAGGTCGAACCGACCACCAGCTCGGCGGGCATGCCTGCGGGCACGTAAATGGTGGCGTGTGGCGGCGCGGTTTCTGCGGCTGGCCGCTCGCGGGTGTAGAGATAGATCGCGAACGATTTACGGGTGACTCCGGCGCGCTCTGGCGGCAGCCGAATCTGCTCAAAACCATGCCAAGACACCTCGTTGGTCTCAAACACCACACAGCGGTTGAACAGCGGCGCGACGCTATGCGAGCAGCCGACACCGCTCCATGGGTCCTCGACCAAGCGCAGGTCGCCACCCCAACGCTCATGCCACTCTGGATTCAAATACACAATCAGATTCAGCCGGCGATGAAAGCCGGTGCGCGGGTGGTAGTTGAAGTCGATATGGACTTCCAGCGCTTGACCGTCGCGATTCTCGTGCGTACCGCCGCCTTCGTAGTCGGGGTCGTACAGCAAGTCCGGAATGCCGGTCAGGCGCGACACATAGGCGAGAAACGCCGGGCTCTGAATGTAGCCATCAATGCGCGCGTAGGTTGGCCCCAACTCGGCCACCGAGCTGCGAACCGCCTTGCCGCCGACTTCGCCCATTTCATTCAAGGCAAATCGCGTATCGAAGCTTGGAAACTCTTCGAGAAGACCGGAACAGATCGAAGGATCGAGAAAGTCATCGATCACCGCGTGCCGAAATGGTCGCGAGACGGCAAACGCCGAGGCATCCGCATCAAGTGACTGCAAAGTATTGGCAGCGAGCATGCGCTGGGAGAGCTGTGGGTGGACGCGTATTGTATCGGCTGCCCGTCTGCCCGCCTTTTCTGAATGTCAGCGATAGATCACACCGCCTTGCCTGCCGCCGCGACGCTTCGCGAGCGGTTCGACCAACGCCTGCCATTTCGACACTTCGTCGCCGATGCATTTTTCCCAGCCAATTTCGCCAACGAATTGCTCGCGCAATTCCCCGCGTTCGAACGCGGCAATGCGCGTAATGAGGACGGTGAGCTCGGTAACAAGTCCACGGTAGAGCGCATTCGCGAACTGGGGCCGGCGTACATCGCAGTCGACGATCTGGTTCGCAGCGCCGGGTTTCTCGATTGGCTGTCGGCGGCGACCGGGATTCCCGAACTGCTGTATGACCCGTGGTATTTCGGCGGCGGCACGCACGAGAACCGGCACGGCCAAGATCTCGATCCGCATGTCGATTTCAACCGCCATCCGGAGAACGGTTGGCACCGCCGGCTGAACTTGATCGTCTATCTGAATCCCGAATGGGAGGACGCCTGGGGCGGCTCGCTGGAACTGCACACCGACCCACGCGCGGCCGATGACCGCATCACCTTGCTGACACCAATCTTCAATCGCTGCGTGGTGTTTGAGACCACCGAATCGAGCTGGCACGGCTTCAGTCGAATTGATCTCCCAGCGGAGCGGCGCAGCCTGAGCCGACGCTCGATCGCGCTTTACTTCTACACCCGCGAACGGCCCGCCGACGAGCTTGGCCCAACGCACTCAACCATTTACGTAGATCGTCCGCTGCCCGCGCACTTCCAAGCCGGCCACACCCTGACTGACGCCGACATGCTGGAGCTGCAAACACTGCTCACCCGTCGCGACACCCACACCCAACGCCTGTATCGCGAGCTGCAACATTTGGGTGGCAGTTTGGAAGCGGGCGGCAGCCATTTGCGCCGCTTGGCCGCGGGGTTGCGCAAGCTGTATCGGCACCGTTGGATCGAACGCAAACCTCTGGATCGAACCACACTGAAGGTGGCGATGTTGCCCTTTGTCGCCAATTTGCCGGCGGCGCTGCGTGAGCCGTTACGACGTCTTTGGCGGCAAGGCGTTGGAGCTACTCACCCCTAACAATTGCCGAACGCCAGCCCACCACAAATGGCTGGGCAGCGCCCAGATAACCGAATGCTGGACTACAACAACTGATCACCTGCACATCGTCGAGCCCGGCTGCGCGAAACTCGTCTAGCAAATCCCAACCGAAATCCTGAAAGCACAGCACGCCATCGCTGCTCAAGGGGTCGCCGTGATATTGCGGCGGCAACAGATGTTCGATCTCGCCGGATTCAGTCAAACGCGCGCGACGCGTCGTTTCAGCCATCTGCATGCTAAACGGCGCAGTCAACAGCAGCAGGCCGCCGGGTTGCAGGACGCGCACAAACTCGCGCACGGCGGCGCGGTAGTCGGGTACGTGCTCAATTACGTCAAAACTCAACACGGCGGCCTGCGAGGCGTCGTCAAAGCTCAGCCGGGTGACGTCTTCGTGGCGCAACTCGCGGCCGCGCCAATCGCAGATCTGACCCGCTGGCGTGCTCGGCGACACAAACTCGCTGCCGATGGCGAGCGGCACGCTAGCCTCGATGCGTCGAAACAACTCGGTGGTCTGTTCGGTCAGGTAGACGCTGCCTTCGGGCCGACTCAAACACTGGAACAAATGCAGCGATGCGCGCCAGCGATTGATCAAGCAACAGCGTTCGCACGCCAGCGACTCGCGCCAGTTGGGGTCAGTCTGCGAAATATTCCGATAGTCAAAGCGACTGACCGCTTGGCAACCGACGCAGTAGCCGGTCAGCCAGCGGGATTTGGCTTGCAGCAACATCGCCTCAAAAGCCGTTTGGCCTTGCCACTCCTGACCCAGCTGATGAGCAACGGAATTGACGTGGGCAAGTGATTCCCAGACTTTGAATCCGTGCGGCAGGAGGAGCATACGGTCGAGTCGGCCTTCATCTGAGACCAGAAAGCCTAACCACTGCCACCACCAGCGTCCATCGCGCGTGTCAGTTGCGCTAGCGCCACGCTAGCGCCAGCGTCGATAATGGCGATTCGTCGTAGGAACCCGCGCATGGCCGACATCACCCGCCACGATAAAGCCGCGCGCCAACTGAAACTGCTGTCGCAGGCCTTGGACTCCGGTCGGCTGGGGCCAGTTCGACGGCTGGTCAATACTCTGTCGCCGGCCGAGATCGGCAACCTGTTGGAATCGCTGCCGTCCGCCAAACGCGCCATCGTGTGGGGCTTGGTCGATTCGGAAGACGATGGCGAGGTGTTGGTCCACGTCGGCGAGGAAGTCCGCGAGAGTCTGATCGCGGAAATGGACCCGGACGAGCTGGTCGCCGCGGTCGAAGATCTGGATATCGATGACTTGGCCGATCTGGTCGAAGACTTGCCAGATCAAGTCATCGCGGAAGTGCTGAAGTCGATGGACCGCGAGAACCGCGAGCGCCTCGAACAGGTGCTGTCGTATCCGGAAGATTCTGCCGGTCGTTTGATGAATCCCGATGTGGTCACCGTGCGCGCCGACGTCAGTGTCGATGTCGTGCTGCGCTATCTGCGGCTGCGCGGCGAGTTGCCCGATCACACCGACTATCTGTTCGTGGTGAGTCGCCGTCACCAGTATCTGGGGCGGGTGTCGTTGTCGGCGCTGCTTACCCATGAAGCCGGCACACCGATCAATCAATTGCTGGATGACGAGCAACCGGCGATCAACGTTCACGAGCACGACAACGAGGTCGCGAGACAGTTCTCCGATCACGACTGGATCAGCGCGCCGGTGGTCGATGACAACAACATTCTGCTCGGCCGTATCACCATCGATGATGTCGTCGACATCATTCGCGCCGAAGCCGAGCACCAGGCCTTGGGCGCAGCCGGCCTTGATGAAGACGAGGACATGTTCAGCCCAGTCTGGCGCGCCACCCGTCGACGGGTGATCTGGCTGACCATCAATCTGGGCACGGCATTCCTCGCCGCAAGCGTCGTCGGTCGCTTTGCTGCCACCATAGAACAGTTGGTCGCCTTGGCGGTATTGATGCCGATCGTCGCCGGCATGGGCGGCAACGCCGGTAGTCAGGTGTTGGCTTTGATGGTGCGCGGCTTGGCCTTGGGTCAGGTCAGCGCCTCCAACGCCGGCGTTTTGCTGTGGAAGGAAGTGCGCGTGGCGGGCCTGAATGGCATCGCGCTTGGGCTGATCCTGGGCGTGGTGGTTTGGCTGTGGTTTGGCGACATCAAACTCTCCGCCGTGATCGCCGCCGCGCTCACCCTCAACCTGCTCTCGGCTGCCACCGCCGGCGTGTTGGTGCCGCTAACTTTGAAACGCGCGGGCTACGATCCGGCGCTGGCCAGCAGCGTTTTCTTGACGACAGTGACCGATGTGATGGGGTTCTTTACGTTCTTGGGGTTGGCGACGCTGGTGTTGCTTCCCTGACCGCCTACTCCGTCTCGAACGAATTCATCTCACCTTGAACGGGTTCAACAAGGGCACCTCGAACGGCGCGAAATCCGCCACGTTCCTGGTGACTACCGTCAAGCCATGCACCGACGCCGTGGCCGCGATCATGGCGTCCTCATAAAGCGAATCTGATCGTTTGTGCATCAATCGCGCCCAACAGCGAAACGCTGCCCCATCCATTGGCAGCACGTTGTAGGTGCTGGCAACCAATTCCAGCCACGCTTGAATTTCGGCGGCTTTGGTGGGGTTTTGTGATCGGGTCAACTCAATGCCAGCTTGAATCTCGCCAAGCGTGACCGCCGACAGGTGCAGATCGTGATCGGCCACGGACTCAATCCACGCAAGAACGCCGCCATGGGGTTTTGGTTTACGCAGCTCAGAAACGACGTTGGTGTCGAGCAGGTACATCAACTCGCTCCGTCAACCTTGCGTCGGCGTGCTTTTCCTCGCGCAGGGATGACCAACTCGAACCGTCCAACATCGGACAATAAGAGCTGCTTGAACATTGGCCGAGTCGAGGCCTGCAACCTTCGCCACTCGTCCACCGGCACCAACACCGCGGCCTCGGCGCCACGCTTGGTCACCATTTGCGGACCGTTGCTGATACAGGCATCCAGAAACTCGCTGAAGCGAGCCTTGGCATCTTGCACTGGCCATGTCTGCATGGGAGTCTAGCTCAAACTAGTCAGAACACTAGTCTATACGTTTCAGGCGACTCGGCGACGCGAGGTTTGACACCTTCGCCAGTGAGAGCAGAGGAGCAAGCTCCGCTAAGGGCGTGCGTAGTCGTGTCGCCGGCAATTGGCGCTTGCCATGTTGCTTTGCTTGCGTGGGCAAAACTGCAGTTCCCATAGCCGCGCCAAATACTAAGGTTCCCGGCAACGGGTTAGCATCCGTCGCATCCACACGGAGCTTGCACTTGGCATCCATCTACGCGCTCAAGAGTCGTTTTCAGGATTTTCTGCGGCCATGCGTGCGTGCATTGCATACGCTGGGCGTCAGCGCCAATCAGGTGACGCTAGCGGCGCTCGCGATTTCGTTGCTCATTGCGATGCTGGTCGCTTGGCTCGCGCCAGCAACGCCGTGGCTATTCGCGCTACTGCCGCTCTGGCTGTTTATGCGCATGGCGCTGAATGCCATCGATGGCATGTTGGCGCGCGAGTGCAATCAACAGACGCGGCTGGGTGCCTGCCTCAACGAGGTCGGCGATGTGATCGCCGATGCGGCGCTGTATCTGAGTTTACTTGCCGTCGCCGGAGTGACTGCGTGGCTACTCTGGCTGCTGGTCTGGCTGGCCGCGTTGTCTGAATTCTGCGGATTGTTGGGCGTCAGTATCGGCGCGCAGCGGCGTTACGACGGGCCAATGGGCAAGAGTGATCGCGCTTTTGTGATCGGACTGCTGGGACTGTTGTTGGCCTGCGGCTGGATCGGCGCGACCAGCGTCAATGTCGTGCTGGCGTTGACCTGTCTGCTGTGTGCCTTCACCTGCGTTCGCCGCGTGCGGGCCGCTCTGCATCAGGCTGAGCCGCCGCCGGCCGCCGCCGAGTCCGTGATTCCGATTGAGATGTCTGCGCAGGAGAGTTCGGTGCGAACGCAACAGTCTCTGACCTTCGAAAGCTTCGATGGTGCCTCGCTGTTCTACCGCCACTGGCCAGCAGAAGTGTCGCCCTCTCGCGGCGCGATGGTGCTGTTGCATCGTGGCCATGAACATTCCGGCCGGGTCGCACACTTGGCCGACGAACTGGCGCTGCCACATTTCGACCTGTTCGCGTGGGACGCGCGCGGCAATGGCCGCTCACCTGGCGAGCGCGGCGATGCCCCCGGTTTCGAGGCTTTGGTGCGCGATCTCGATGCCTTTGTTGCTCACATCGGTCGCCAGCACGGCTTTGCCACCTCCGATGTGGCCGTGGTGGCGCAAAGTGTGGGCGCGGTGGTGGCGGCGACGTGGGTGCACGACTACGCCGCGCCGATTCGCGCGCTGTGTTTGGCTTCGCCAGCCTTCAAGGTCAAGCTGTACGTGCCGTTTGCACGTCTTGGCTTGAGTCTGCTGCAAAAGCTGCGCGGCAATTTTTTCGTCAACAGCTACGTCAAGCCGCAATGGCTGACGCACGACTCGCTGCGCGCGCAAAGCTATCGCGATGACCCGTTGATTACCCGGCCGATTTCGGTACGTGTCTTGCTGGGTCTTTACGACGCCGCCGACCGCATCGTTGCCGATGCGCAGGCCATCCACGTCCCGACGCAACTGCTGGTGTCGGGTGCCGATTTTGTTGTTCATCGCCAGCCGCAAGATCGCTTCTACGAAAACTTGGGCAGCGATATCAAAGAGCGTCATCTGCTCGCCGGCTTCTTCCACGACACCTTGGGCGAGCGTGACCGCGCCGTCGCGGTGACCCAGCTGCGGCGCTTTTTGATCGAGCGCTTCGACGCGCCCTTACGCATGCCCGACTTGCTCGAATCGCATCGGCGCGGCTCGAGTTTTGCTGAGGCCGAGCGGCTGACGTGGCCGCCCGAGCCACTCACCCTGGGGGACCTGCGCTGGCGCGGTACGCGCGCTGGCTTGCGCTTTGGCGGCCTGTTGTCGAGCGGCATTCGTCTTGGTTTGGACACCGGCTTCGATTCCGGCAGCACGCTCGACTACGTTTACCGCGATCAGGCCGAAGGCAAGGGGCCATTGGGTCGGGTGATCGACCGCAACTACCTCGATGCCATCGGTTGGCGCGGCATTCGAGTGCGTCGCATCCACCTGCAAGAGTTACTGCGCGACGCCGCTGCTCGCTTGCGCAGCGCTGGACTGCCGGTGCGCGTGGTCGACATCGCCGCTGGCCATGGCCGCTATGTGCTCGAAGCGCTAGGTCAAGGTGAGCAGCGCGCCGATGCGATCCTGCTACGGGATTACAGCACACTGAATGTTGAACGCGGAAGCGCCTTGATCCAGAGCGTGCAGGCGC
Organism: Pseudoxanthomonas sp.; assembly: GCA_031408455.1. Classification (GTDB taxonomy): domain Bacteria; phylum Pseudomonadota; class Gammaproteobacteria; order Xanthomonadales; family Xanthomonadaceae; genus JANNWF01. Next base: position 15,223 of record JANNWF010000639.1, read on the forward strand.
AGGACATCGCCCGCTTCGAATTGGGCGATGCCTTCGACCGCGATGCGCTGGCGGCTTTGGATCCAAAACCGACCTTGGCGGTGGTCTCGGGCCTGTACGAATTGTTCCCGGATAACGCGCTGGTACGGCGTTCACTGGAAGGTCTGGCGGCAGCGATGCCGGTCGGCGCGCTACTGCTGTACACCGGCCAACCGTGGCACCCTCAACTGGAATTCATCGCGCGCGCCTTGACCAGCCATCGGCAAGGCCAAGCTTGGGTGATGCGCCGACGTAGCCAAGCCGAGATGGATCAGTTGGTCGCGGCGGCGGGCTTTCGCAAAGTGAGCCAACGCATTGATCGCTGGGGCATCTTTACGGTGTCGATGGCGGAGCGGATCGACGCGTGAGTTTGACGGTCGAAATGGCCCGGCGCCCTTGGCGTCGCGCGGTGGCTTGGTTACTGCTGCTGGGGCCGCTGTTCTTCCTCAGCTATGGCTGGGCTAACGGCTTGGCGGCGGCGCGTAGTGATGTCGGCAGTATCGTTTTCGACTGGGAACAGCAAATTCCATTCTGGGCGTGGACGATCCTGCCCTACTGGTCGATCGACGCCTTCTATGCGATCTCGTTGTTCGTCTGCCGGGATCGCCACGAGCTGGACAGGCATGCGCTTAGGTTACTCAGCGCGCAAATCATCGCGGTGAGCTGCTTTGTGCTGTGGCCGCTGCGTTTCACTTTTGCCAAGCCAGAAGCCGATGGTGTGTTCGGGCTGATGTTCGATGCCTTGGGTGCTTTCGACCAGCCCTTCAATCAAGCGCCTTCGCTGCATATCGTGTTGCTGGTACTGCTGTGGCTGCGCTTCGGCGCGCACATCGGCACACGTTGGCGCTGGCTGTTGCACCTCTGGGCCGTGTTGATTGCTGGCTCGGTGCTGACCACCTATCAGCACCATTTCATCGACATCCCCACCGGCGCACTGGCGGGCTTTGTCTGTGCGTGGTTATGGCCAATGCAGGTGGCACCACCGTGGCGAGCGGGGCAACTGGCACGCGACCCGGCACGCTGGCGTTTAGCTGGTTTGTACTTCGGCGGTGCGATGCTGTTTGCCG
>JANNWF010000640.1:0-6114 GCA_031408455.1 Pseudoxanthomonas sp.
CTCCTCGCCGCCCCAGCGCAGCACAAAGTCGCCTCCGCGAGCGACCTGTTGCAGGCGGCGCGCGACTTCCACCAGCACGGCATCGCCGGCATCGTGGCCATGGCCATCATTGATGCGCTTGAAGTGATCGATATCGAGCACGGCGAGCAACAAGGCACCATTCGGCCCGGCGCGTCGCGCGCGCTCGGCTTCGGCCGGTGCGGTGAGGGCGAAGTAGCGGCGGTTTTTGAGGCCCGTCAGCGGGTCGGTGACCGCAACGGCCTCCAATTGCTGATTGGCTTGCGCCAATTCCTGCGTGCGTATCGCGACCTCGCGTTCAAGCTCGGCCGCTTTGCGCCTGGTCGCATGCAAGCGCCAGCGGCCAAGCAACAAGCCAAGACCCAGCAGCAGCAATGGAAAGCTGACCAGCGCCCACGGCCGCTGCCACCACAACGTGTCTACCGCGAAGGCAAAGCGGATCGGCGTGGCGGGCACGCCGTCGGCATCGCGCGCCTCGACTTGCAGCTCGAATTGTCCGGGTGGCAGGCGTGGAAAGTTGGCTTCAGCCAGATCGCTCCAGGGACCGAAGTCGTCCTGCAATCCAGCCAGACGCACGCGATAGCGCAGCGCCGGCTCGCGATCAAACGCGAGCAGGGCAAACGTGAATCGCACGCTGCTATCGTCCGGCGACAGCAGCTGTCCTGATTTCAGCGTTTGCTTGGATTGACCGAAGTGGGCGCTCAGCCAATGCAGTGGTGCGGCTTGGGCCAGCGGGCGGTCCGCAGTCGGCGCCAGCGCGGCAAGCCCAGCGGCGCTGGCGGCAAATAGACGGCCGCGATCATCCACCGCACTGGCGGCCACTTCGGGGCTGCTCATACCCGAGTCCACACCCAACAGTTCGCCGACCTGATCGGCCGCGCCGCGCCGATCCAGGCGCAATACGCCGCGGGCTCCGAAGGCGTACAAATCCGCGTCCAACATTTGCACGCGGGTGATCGCGCCCAGTGCAGTCGCGGCCTCGAATCGGCTGCAGCTGCCATCTGCGGCCAGACGCAGCAGGCCATCGCGCGTGGCCAGCCAAATGACGTCGCCGGTCGCAGCGCTTTCGGCAGCCAAATCGAGCAACGCGCTGGTGCCCAAGCAAGGCACCAGCACGCTTGACCAGCCTTGCTGATCCAAGCGCCACAAACCCTCGCTGCTCGCAACCAGCAACACGTCAGAAGCTGGCTGTTTGCGGTCGGCCAGCGCGGCGAAGGCGCGCACGCTGACATCGCGAGTCATCACGGGGAGATCATCGGGTCGGCGCAAGCCGTCGCTCGCACGCCAGCGCGCGATGCCGTGGCCGCTGGCGACATAGATTTCATACGCATCCGAACCGGCCCGACGCAAGCCCAGGCGATCGACCGATACCCCTGGCAAGGCCGAGTTATCGACCGTGAAGTCGGCTTGCAAGCGCCCGCCGCGCCAGCGTTGCAGCCCGCGGCCGTGGCCGATCCAGCGGTCACCATCCGGCGCGTCGATCAGGTCGTAGACCAACAGCTTGTGATGTGGCTCGGGCAGTAATGGGACGAAGCGCCCTTCATGCCAGTACACCGGACCATTGGCGGTGCCCGCCCACAGCGTGCCGCCCGCCGTCGGCGTCCAGCCCACGCCCATCACGATCCGATCCGCCAAGCCGCTGCGCTCGTCAAACAGCGCCCAGCGCTCGCGTTCCAAGCGGGCGACACCGGCGGTCATCGTGCCCACCCATTGCGTATCGCGATAGCGCTCATGCAGCAGGCTGTGGGTAGCGTTGGCGGGCAAGCCACGCTGGCCATCGATCAGCTGCCACTGGCCGTCGGCGGTGATTTCAGCCAAGCCGCCCGGCCGCAAGGTCGCAAGCAACAGTGGCTGGCCGTTGGCGTCAGTGCTGGCTTGCAGGGCAAACACCATCGCCACCGGAAAGCCATTGCCAGCGCCGTACACATGCAGCCGCTGACCATCGAAGCGGGCCAAGCCGCGACCGCTGCCGATCCACAGATCACCAGCAAAGCGGGCCAAGCTCAAGCCGACGTTATTGGGTAAACCGGCACGGCGATCAATCGGCGCACCGATGCTGCTCGGTTGCTCCGCATCCAAATCGTGCAGCTGCAACACGCCGGCCGTGTTGGTGCCGACCCACAAGCGCGCTTCACCGTCTATCGTTTCCGCCAGTAGGCTGCGCGCGCCGAGTCCGGTCAGCGCCTTGATTGCGACGCAGGTCGCCGCATCGCAGCGACTCAAGCCGTCATGGCCTGCTACCCACACGCGGCCATCGGCGCTGGGCAGCAGCGCGTTGATGCCACCTGAGCCGGGCAAATCGACTCGAACTGCTTGCTCTGCCTGCAAGCGCCACGCGCCTTGCGAGTCGGTGCCGATCCACAGCGCCCCATCGATTGCTTCGGCCAAGGCGCCGACTGCAAAGCGGCGACCATCGGTGGGCAATTCAAGCGTCCGCCAATGCTGACCGTCGTAGCGCGCCAGTCCCTCGGCGGTGCCGGCATAGATGAAACCGTGGCGATCTTGCAGCAACGCCAGCACGCTGTTTTGCGGCAGCCCGTCGGCGCTGTTGAAGCTATGAAACGCACGCCACTCAAGCGTCGATGTAGTCTGCATCGGTGGACCGGCGACCGGCGGTGCGTAGGCTACGGCGGTGGTCGGCAGCAGCGCTGCAACGATCAGCCGTGTCGTCAGCGACCGCAGCAATAACCACCGAAATCGGAGCGCTAGCTTCACGCAGAAAGCCGTCGAGGGCCAAGCATAAGTGTACGTCCCAACGCGCTCTAGGAACGAAGAGCAGCCGAGCAAGCTCGGCTCTACAAAAGCTTTGCTGATGGCCCGCCCGTGCGAGCTCTTGTAGAGCCAACTTGCTCGGCTAACCCGGCCTGCGAGATCTGCCGTCCCTGCCGATCACACTCTGGCCGTGGGCATGCTGGCACTGCACACTCACGCCATGATCCGTCCCCGACTCCTGCGCGAACTGATGCTCGACTCGCCCTCGCAGCGCGAGCGCCCGCATCACCTGAGTGCGGCCAGCGGCTTGGTGGCGGTCGGCGACTTTCTGTATGTCGTCGCCGATGACGAGCATCACCTCGGTGTGTTTCCCGCGCATGGCAACGGCAACGGCGAACTGATCCCGATCTTTGCCAACGAGCTGCCCGTGCCACACAAGGCGCGCAAAGCAGCCAAGGCTGATCTGGAGGCGCTGGCATTGCTGCCGTCATTCGCGGGTCATGCGCACGGCGCCTTGCTGCTGCTGGGATCGGGATCGAAAACGCAGCGCTGTCGCGGAGCGTTGGCGGCGCTGGATGCAAGTGGTGCGATTGCCGGCCCGGCGCGTTCATTCGATCTGGGTGGCTTGTATCGGGCGCTGCAGCGCGAACTGCCGGCGCTCAACATCGAAGGCGCGTTGGTGCGGGGCGATAACCTCATCTTGTTGCAACGCGCCAGTCGCACGCAGCCGATCAACGCCCTCATCCACGTGTCGCTGGCTGCTTTGCACGCCGCCGCCAGCGGTGACGGATTCACCGAAAACGCTGAGCCCACCTCGATCCAACGCGTGGTCTTGGGCGATGTTGACGGCGTCGCGCTCGGATTTACCGATGGCACCGCGTTGGCTGACGGTCGCATCGTCTTCACCGCGGCGGCTGAGAACTCCAGCGACACCTACAACGATGGCCCCTGCGCCGGCGTCGTCATCGGCGTGCTCAGTCGCGATGGTCACCTGCAGCGACTTGAGAGGGTGCAGCCAGCGCAGAAGATCGAGGGCATTTCCGCACGTCAGGAAGGCGATGTATTGCGATTACTGCTGGTGACCGATGTCGACGATGCGATGGTGCCGAGTCAACTGTTGGCAGCGGAGTTCGACCTTTCCAATTGAGCGCTGCGCAAGTGTTGTGATGCGCGTGACGCCATGCCAGCCAAGCACTGAGGCCAATTAGATAGCGACATTGCCTGCGGGCGGTCAGTCGTCGCGTCGATTAATCATGACGCGCACTTTTTTGGCGGCGTGAATTTCGATGGAGCCGAGCACCGACAGCACGATGAGGGTCATCAACGTGCTGAGTATCGCGACACCCAGGCTGCCCAGGCCGACCGTCACACCGATCGCCGCCGTCATCCATATGCCGGCGGCTGTGGTCAGGCCTTGGATGTCTTGTTCCTTCTCCAACTTGAGGATGGAACCCGCACCGATGAAGCCGATGCCAGTGACGATGCCTTGAATGACCCGCGACTGCCCATCCAATGACATGCCCACGCCCGCGCAGGCGAGCACGAACACACAGGTACCGAGCGCGACCAAGATGTGGGTTCGCAGTCCTGCGGGTTTGCCTGCGCGCTCGCGTTGAATGCCGACCACGGCACCAAGCAGCGCAGCGGCGACAAGCCGGATGGTGAGTTTTGCCAGCGCGGCACCATCGGGCAAGCCGCGGGTCAATTCAGCCCATAGGACATCCATCGGTTGCGACCCTGTATTCGTGAAATTGGCCGCTAGCGTAGCCGCACGCAGGCTTCGCTTCTGTTGGAAACAACACCCTCATCTGTCTTTGCGGTGGACGCTGCCTGCAGCCGGGAAAGCGTCAGACATGCGCGCTGCATCCATCGCGCTCATCGCGCCAGCAATGAAGCGAGGCGCCTCAGCGATTGCGCTTGCGAGATGTACCCAACTTGCGGGTGAGCGTATTGCGGCCGAGGCCCAAGCGCTTGGCGGCGTCCTGACGGTGGCCATCGGTGGCGATCAGGGCGGACTCCATCAAGGCGCGTTGAAAACGCGCCAAGGCATCCGGATACAGCGGCTCGACACCGGCAGCAAGTTGAGTCGCCGCCCAGCGTCGCAAAGTGGCCTCCCAATCGGCGGTGGGCTCGGCGGTTTCGCCTTCAATAAAGGTCTGCGCGGCAATCAAGGCGCTGCTGCCAAGCGCAGTAGGCAAGTCGCTGGCGACGATGGATTCACCCGGCGCCAGCGCAGCCAAGCGCCAGCAAAGATTTTCCAGTTCGCGGACATTGCCCGGCCAGCTATGCGCCTGCAGACGCGCCAGTGCGCTGCGCTCAAAGCGCTTGGCACCACTGCCGAGTTTGGCGACCGCTTGCAGCAGGAAGCGATTGGCCAGCAACGGCACGTCTTCCGGCCGCTCACGCAATGGTGGCAGGCGCAAGCGAACTACATCGAGGCGATGCAACAAGTCGGCGCGAAAGCGCCCCGCAGCGGCCAAGCGATCCAGGTCTTGGTGGGTCGCAGCGATCACCCGCACATCGACACTGATCAATTCGCGGCCGCCGACCCGAAAGAACTCGCCCTCGGCCAGCACCCGCAGCAAGCGGGTTTGCAATGACAGCGGCATGTCGCCGATTTCATCTAGAAATAAGGTGCCGCCATTGGCTTGCTCGAAGCGGCCGGTATGCCGACGGCTGGCACCGGTGAAGGCACCCGCCTCGTGACCGAATAATTCCGACTCCAATAACTCAGCGGGAATGGCGGCGGTATTGAGCGCGATGAACGGCCGATCCGCACGCGCCGAGTGGCTGTGCAGGGCGTGTGCGACCAACTCTTTGCCCGTACCGGTCTCACCCGTGATGAGGACCGCCAGTGGTGCCTGAGCGAGTCTGCCGACGGCACGAAACAACTCGCGCATGGCTGGTGATTCGCCCACCAACGCGGTGTCGGCAAGCGCCGCTGGCGCGACCGGTGCATTGCGCTGGCGACTCTGCAATCCGCGCGTGGCCATCGCCACGGCAGCATCCATGTCGAAAGGTTTGGACAGGAAATCGTGCGCACCACCGCGAAACGCACCGGCGGTGCTGGCGATATCGGTATAGGCGCTCATCACCACCACCGGCAGATCCGGGCGGCGATCTTTCAATGCATCCAGCAAGGCGAGACCGTCAATCTCGGGCATGCGCACATCGGTAAACACCAACGACGGAGCGCCACTCGCCAACGCCGCCAACGCACTCCGTGCACCCTCGAACTCGCGCACGCTGTAACCGGCCTCGCGCAAGCCTTCCGACAGCACGAAGCGGACCGAACGGTCGTCGTCGATGACCCAGATGTCAGCCACGGCGGAGTGTCTGGGCGAAGTGAGGCTTTGGACTTTTGAGGCTGCCTGGGGACTGCCT
>JANNWF010000641.1:0-2291 GCA_031408455.1 Pseudoxanthomonas sp.
CAGGCTTGGGCTTGCCGCAAATTCCTTGTCATCAGCCAAGCGTTGACTGAACGCCTGCGCCAGCGCCGGATCCTTGGCCAGCATCGCTTGTGCGACCTCTTCGGCCACATAAGCTTCCATGTATTCCTTGGCCTCGAAGACGTTGTTGAACTCGCCCCAAGCAGCCAACGAGTCGGGTGCTTGCGGCTCCAGTAAGGCCATCAGAAGTCTTGCCTTGGGTTGCGCAATGGGGACGAACAGCGCGCCAGCGGCGAGGTCGCGTCGCTCCTCTTTCCAATCACCTTCCAGGGTCATGCGCAGGTGGCCTTCCACCGGCGCAGTCGCAGGCGTGGCCTTGCCGGCACGAAAGGTCTGCACTGCGACTTGGGTGCTCGCGGTGTTGATTCGGCGATAGTCGATGGCGTGCCGGTCCAGCCGCTCGGCTACCCAGGTCGCATGCGCGGCCGGTACCAGATAGCCCGCAGCCGGCGCGGTCACGCTGCGACTGGCCTCTATCTGATCGCGCAATGCCACCCGCCAGATCTGCGGCTTGGTTTCGTCATAGCGGGTGACCAACGCGCCTGAGATCGCTGAGGGCATCCGCGTGTAGGCGTAGCCACGAAACTCGATCTCGCGCGTCGCCGTGGAAGCGGTGTATTCCAAGTCGACCGGCTTGCCTGCCAATTGCGTCGCTGCAGCGTCGGCAGCGGCCGCCAACTGCAGCCAGTCGGAACCGTGAGCTGCCACGTGTTCAAGCACGGCGATCACCGTGTTGCGGGTGCTGCGGACGCGGGTCGGATAGTCCTTCCACGCATGCGTCTCGACCAACATCGCAAAGCGATTCCGCAGCAGGAAATAGCCGGTCGAGAAGCGCGGCGGTGCCACGCTATCGACGAAGCCCGACGTCGGGTCGGCAAAGTCGGTGAACGAAGGATAGAACGGCAGCGGCAATGAGCCCTGCTTGCTCAGATCCGCGATGACGGCGTCTCGAAACTGGAGACCAGCGTTGCGCAGTCCGGCGTCGCCGGCGTGCAGTGGCTCGACCATGACCGCGATGTCATGCTCGAACTTGGCGCCGTTGGTCACGTGCAGGTCGATGGTGGCGATCGGGTCCCAGGCGTTGACCAGTCGCAGCATGGCCTGCATCTCGGCGCTGTGTGCCTTGGCGTAGTCGCGATTGAGGTTGTAGTTCTGCGCCGTGGTGCGCCAGCCCATGGCTTCGGGTCCGCGCTGGTTGGGTCGGCTCCACGCGCCAAAGCGTTCATGACCGTCGACGTTGAACACCGGCACGAACAGCAGCACTTGTTTATCCAATGCGCCTTTCGCCGCCTTGCCATCGAGCACTTCGCGCAGGGCCAAAAAGCCGGCGTCCTTGCCATCGATCTCGCCGGCGTGAATGCCACCTTGCACCAACAGCACCGGCAACTTGCGTTGGCTGACTTGCTGCACGTCCAGCGCGCCGCTGGTCGAGGCGATCAGCGCCTGCATGGGGCGGCCTTCCGGCGTTCGACCAAACTCAATGCAACGCACAGCATCCGGATAGGCGCGCTGAAACTCAGCACAAAGCGCGATGACTTCCTGATAGCGGCCAGTCTTGCTGAACCCGGAGCGCTCAGCGACGGTGCTCAACTCGGCAGCAACGCTGGTGGTTGCGAAAGTGCCACTCGCCAGCGCCACTGCCAGCATCAGGGTTGCAAATTTCATCGCGCAGCGTCCGCAAGCAAGGGTCGGCCATCATGCCCGCGACCGCCTCGCCTGACTACGCGAGACGCGCCGCGGCGAAGCGTCGCCGCGCTCAGCCGCTAACGTTGCTCATCGGCAGTCTGGCGCTTGCCAGCATCCAACCAGTAATGACGTGACGGGTTTCCTCGGCCCACTGGTTCGCAGCCGACACCGTATGTCGCACCGGCACCCGGAACAGGCTGAGACCGTTCCATTTCGGCATGACGGTATCGCATACAGCCCCATCGCCAGCAACGAACTGGCAGCGACGGCTTGCTTTGTCGCAAGTGACCCGCGACCGGCCAGTGGCCACTTGAGGCACTGAAAGAGCCGCGATGGGGTGGCCATCCAAAGTCCGACGGATGGCTACGGGCGCAACCACATCGCGGCTGCCGCCGCTCCCAAAAAGCGGGCGCGGGGCAGCTGCGGCAAGAACTAGGCTTGACTGCGCAACCGCACAGCGAGCACGCCTGCAAGCGCCAAGATCGCGCCCAACAAGGCCAGACCAAGCGTGTCGTTGGTCGGGATGGCCAACGCCGCGGCCGCCGGCGGTTGCGTGGGCACACCACCGGTGATGTTGAACCAGCGAA
>JANNWF010000642.1:0-14623 GCA_031408455.1 Pseudoxanthomonas sp.
GCCGCCTGCACCGCTGCCATGAACTCAGGATCCGGAACCGCACCCAACCGTGCGCTGCTAGCCAGTTTGCGGCCGTCGCTGTCCAGCAACACCAAGGCGCTGGTGTGGTTGAACTCGCCGTCTTGCAGCGCTCGATAGCGGACGCCGAGCAGGGCGGCGAGCTTGCGTACGTTCGATGCTTCGGTGCGCGCCAAGGTCCAATTGCCGGGGTCGAGATGGCGCTTGTCGGCCACTGATTTCAGAGCAGCGGTGTCGTCACGGGCGGGGTCGAGACTGACCAGCAGGATCGCCAGTCGTCCGCGCTGCTCGGCTGCCAGCGCGTGCTCGACGCCCTTGGCGCTGTCGACGATCAGGGGGCAAACGTACTTACAGGAGGTGTAGAACATCGCCACCAGTTGCGGGCGCCCGCGGAGGTCGGCGAGCTGAAACGCGCTGCCTGATTGATCGCTGAAATTGGCGTCCAGCAAATACACGGAGTCTGCCGGCAATGGCTCAGCCGCCGTTGCCATCGGTGCAACGAATGCGAGCAACAGCGCCAGGGCGAGTGCGCGGATCATGGTCAGTCCTTGGTTACTTCTGGGACGACATCGCGTGCGCAGCGAAAGCCGAGATTGCCGGTGGTGTCGTCGGCTTCCAGCGCGGACAACATGGCGATGCGCATCAGCACGGCGTAGCTTTCGCGGTCATCGGTCGAGATCGCACCGGCGCCGCAGAACTGCAGCAGATCCGAGTCCGCCTGCTGACGGTTGTCGGACGACACCAACATCGCGGCGTAGTCCTCGACCCACTCCCAGACCAGTCCGTGGAGGTCGTGCACACCATGGACGTCAGCCTCACCCAATCCAACGTTTGCGAGCGCATGCGTGGACGGCTTGGCGTACCAACTCAGGATCCGCTCGCGCCACGCTGGATCGGCGCGCGCATCGGCGCGCGTGGCGTCGGCTGCCGCGGCGTATTCCCATTCCGACCACGTGGGCAAGCGTGCACCTTGCGCTTCGCAATAGGCTTCGGCAGCGAACCAACTGACGCGAGTGACTGGCTGGGTAGACAATGCTTCGCTGCCGAGTTCAAGCGCGCCTTGCCAATGCTGCAGGTAGCGCGCCTCGGCAAACACCGTCGGCGCGTTGCCACGTTGCCACGCTGGGTGTTCAAGAACGAAGGCCAGAAACTGCGCGTTGCTGACCGGATGGCGCATCAGCTCGAACGGAGCGACTTCCACTTTGCCTTCGCTATCTTCGTACGCGAGCACGGAGTCGAATGCTGCGTTGCCCGGCAAGCTCGCCCAGTCGCTTTCAGCCGCCAAAGTGGCGGCCGAAACCATCAACAACAGCAACCCTGTGAGCCGCATCGGCATCAGTGCGCCGCGCCTTCGCTACGCGGTGTGGCTGCACGTGCCGCGGCGACTTCGGCGATGGTGACTTGACCGCCCGGGTTGCCCCAGCTGTTCTGCACGTAGGTCAGGATATTTGCCACTTCATCGTCGGTCAGCTGACTCATTGCCGGCATCACCGAGTTGTAGTCTTGACCATTGACCTTGACTGGCCCGGTCAGGCCGTTGAGCACAACGCCGATAACCTCTGCCTTGCTCTTGTCGAGCAGAAAATCAGACTTGGCCAAAGGCGGAAATACGCCAGCCATACCCTCGCCGGCGGTCTGATGACAGACCGAGCAGGTGCCGGTGAACAGCGACTTGCCGGCGTTGACTTGCTCTTCCAGCGACAGCGTACCGGCGGCCGCCGATTGGGTCGCCGTGGTGACCGAAGCCAGACTGGCGGCTTTGTCACCCAGGTACACGGAGTCGACCTCCTTGCCGGAATAGATCGCAGGATTTTCCGCGCCTTCCACCTTGAGAATGCCCAGCGCGCCTTTGTTGAAAGCGCGGAAGATCGAGTGATCGACCAGCACGTAGCTGCCCGGCACTTCGAGATGGAAGTCCGCAATCATTGCGCCGCCCGCCGGCACCAGGGTGGTCTGCACGTTTTCCTGGTAGCGGGTGCCGCCTTCGTACCAGACCTTGTCGAAAATCTCGCCGATCACATGGAAACTCGACACCAGATTCGGGCCACCATTGCCGACGAACAGACGCACGGTCTCGCCGACGTTGGCCTTGAGCGCGTTGTCGCCGGTCAGCGCAGTGTCGGCACCGTTGAACAGCACATAGGTGGCGTTCTCATCAATCGCTTTTTGCATATCGAAGGCTTGGAAGCCTTTCTCACGATATTTGCCGATGGTGTAGAAGTCGCCCTGCATCACATAGAACTCCTTGTCGACCGGCGGCAAGCCTTCCGGTGGCTCGACCAGGATCAGGCCGTACATGCCATTGGCGACATGCATGCCGACCGGTGCAGTTGCGCAGTGATACACGTACAGGCCCTGATTAAGCGCCTTGAAGGTGAACTGCGAGGAGTGCCCGGGCGCGGTAAAGCTCGACGCCGCACCACCGCCCGGCCCAGTGACGCCGTGCAGGTCGATGTTGTGCGGCATCTTGGAGTCAGGATGGTTGTTCAGATGAAACTCGACCGTATCGCCTTGGCGAACGCGAATGAAACTGCCTGGCACGGTGCCGCCAAAGGTCCAGAAGGTGTAGGTCGTGCCGTCAGCAATCGGCATTTCCTTTTCGATCACCTCCAGTTCGACGATGACCTTGGCCGGCGCTTTTCGACCGGTGGCAGGCGGAACGTTGGGCGGGCTGGTGAGAATGGCCTTGATCGGCTCGCCTTGCGGCGGTCCGAAGTCACCCTTGCGCGAGCCACCCGTATCAGCCTCAGTTGCCGCAGTCGCCGGCTTCGCGGTGACTGTTGTGACTGGCTTGTCATCACTGCATGAAACGGTGCCCAGAGCGAACGCCAACGCTACCGCCAAAGCCTTACCAGAAGTTCTCATTGCTTGCTCCCCGATCAAAGTGTCTTCAGGAGCAAGGCTCACCCGAATCGAAAATCCGGGCCTTGACCCAAGTCAAGCGTGCGCTGGGAATTGGGACGGCACTGTGCGGTGGAGCACTTAAGGGCTGGGACTGAAGCACGTAGGCTGGGCTGAAAAGCCCAGCGCTCTGGTGCGAAAAAGGACGCTGGGGTTGTCAGCCCAGCCTACGTGCTCGGGACTCGGCGACTCAGTCAGGGCTTTCTAGGCCCGGTGTTACTACATCGTCCCATCCCGCTTCAACTCCAGATACCGATTCACCAACGCCATCGGCAGTTCGGTCGGTTCCACGTCGAGGCAGATGGCGACGTGTTGGAAGCGGGCGAAGCTTTTCTTGCGGCGGGCGAGGTATTCGGCGCTGGCGGCGTGGGCTAGCGCGGGTTCTAGGCTGTCGACGGTGGCGTGCAGGGCGTCTTCGATGATGGGTTCGCGCAGACTGGCCAAGACCACACGATGGCGGCGTCGCAACAGCGCGAGTGCGTCGCGGAGGTCGTCATCGTCCTCGTCGCGCACGTTCGAAAGCAGCACCACCAGTGCACGCCGGGTCTGCCGCTTCAACAGGTTGGTAGCGCAGGCGCGATAGTCGGGGCTGGCCAGGGTTTCGTGCAGATCAAAACAGCCTTCGAGCAAGCCATCGAGTGCGGCGCGTGACTTGCGTGGTGCCATCCAGCGCTCAACGCCGCCCATGGTCATCAGGCCCACCGCATCGCCTTGCCGGAGGGCCACAAAGGCCAGCAACAGCGCTGCATTCAGAGCGTGATCCAAGTGCGACAGCGGACCATCTTTGGCCGCCATGCGCCGTCCGCAATCGACCAGCAAAATGATCTGCTGGTCGCGCTCTTCGCGGTATTCGCGCGAAATGACTTTGCGCATTCTGGAGCTGGCTTTCCAGTCGATCTGGCGCGGCGAATCGCCTTCGCGGTACTCGCGCAATTGATGGAAATCCAAGCCTTCCCCGCGGCGACGGCGCAGCAGCACGCCGAGTTGCGACAGGCGATGGTCAGTCGCCATCAGGGCAAATCGGGTCAGCGCGGCGAAGTTGGGATACACCCGCACTTGCTGGTTGAGTTCGACATACCGGCGGCGTCGCCACAGACCCCAGGCCGAGCGCATACGCAATTCGCAGCGCAAAAATTGATGTTCACCACGGGCTTGCGCGCGCACTTTGTAAGTCAAATTGGCAACCTGCCCCGCCGGCACACTCACCGACTGCGGTAATGCGCTGAAGCTGAAACCATCGGGGACATGGTCAAACAGCTCCAGCCCAAGCAGGCGAGCGCCGGCGTTTTCAATGCTGACGCTGACCGCCGTTTCGGCACCCAGGGCCAAGGCATGCGGGACTTTGCGGCGGAGCAGCGGGCTCGGCGTTCGCCATAGGCTCAAGCCATCTGCCAGAGTGGCCAGCAAGATCACGGCAACGCTGGCTGCCAACACCCGATCCAACACGGGCGCAAACGAGGCGGCGATGGCCAGCACCAACAGAGCAGCAAACGCGAGCAGCAAGGGGCGTGCAGGAATCAGCATGCGTCGCGGGGATCGCTTAGGCGGCGTTGAATCAGAACGGCACGTTGCATCAAAGCCGCGGCGCTTCGATGGTTTCCAGCAACTCGCGGACCAGCATGTCGGGACTGCGGCCCTCAATCGCGTAGTCGGGCGTTGCCACGATGCGGTGGCGCAGCGCTGCGGTGGCGAGTTGCTTGATGTCATCGGGAGTGACGAAATCGCGGCCATTCAACAAGGCGCGGGCACGCCCGCCGCGCACCATCGCGATGGCGCCACGAGTGCTGGCACCGACCGCGATGCCGGGGAAATCACGGGTCGCTCGCACCACGCGCAAGGCGTAATCGAGCACGCGCCCATCGACGGCAATGGCGGCCGACAAGGCGCGCAATTTGAGCAAGGTTTCAATCGACAGGATATTGCGCACGCCATCGAGTTGCAGTCGCTCATCGCTGCGTCCGCTGGTGGCAAAACGAACGATGTCGGTCTCCTCGTTTGCTGCGGGATAGTCGATCAATACCTTGATCAGAAACCGGTCCAGTTGCGCTTCGGGCAAAGCATAGGTGCCTTCCTGTTCAACCGGATTCTGTGTCGCCAGCACCATGAACGGTGGCTCCAGCCGATGCGGCGTGCCATCAATAGTGACTTGTCCTTCCTGCATCACTTCGAGCAAGGCGGCTTGCGTTTTTGCCGGTGCGCGGTTGATCTCGTCGGCCAGCAATAGGTTGGCAAACACCGGCCCGCGACGGGTGGTGAACTGGCCGCTGGCGGGGTCATACAAAGTGTGGCCGGTGACATCGGCGGGCATCAGGTCCGGGGTGAACTGGATACGCGCGTAGCGACCGCCAATGGCTTGGGCCAATGCTTGCACCAACAAGGTTTTGCCGAGTCCAGGCACGCCTTCGATCAACACATGGCCACCCGCCAGCAGCGCGATCAGGATCTCGTCGACTACGGCGCGCTGCCCGATAAAGGCATTGCTCACCTCAGCGCGCAATGCGTCGAGAATGCTCTGCGCACGACTCAAGGTCTCGGCAGAAATTGTCGGTGGTGCAGCAACCGGCGCGATCTGTTCAGGCGCGCTGGTGACGGACGAGTTCAAGTCAGGGGTGCTCATGGTTTGTCTCAGCAATCGTAAAGAGGGTTGACGGAGCGCGCGTTGCGGCGCGGCGCGAGTTCGGTGTGGATACGCTGGCAGGCGCGCGCCAGAGCGGTCAGGCTGGCGGGATGGCGCACTTGCTGCGGTGTCAGCAGCAGCGCAACCACGGCGGCATCCAGCGCAAATCGGCGTTGCAGGAACTGTGCGATTTCTTCGGCGGCCAGCCAGCGGGTGTGCGGATACTCGCTGCGCACGCGCTCAAGCGCACTGCTTGCAGCGGCACTCGCCAACACGCCCCCTTGACCGTTGGACCACAACAGACGACCGCTGGCCAACAGGTGATCGAGCAGCCGTCGCCGTTGCGGCAAAGGATCGGGAAGCAGCGGTCCAAAGCGCGGCATCGCCGCCCACAACAACAGCACAAGCAAGACACTGCCCACCGCAATCACCCGCCAGCCATAGCTGAGCAACCAATCGGCCAAGCCGCCAACGCGCGCATGCACAAACAGCACGCGTTGCACCGGCTGCGGCAGATTGAGCAGGCGCAGCAGCGCCTCAGCATTGTCGGCATCGCCGAGGTGGTCATTCTCAAAGGGCTGCAGCTGAACGATCACGGTGATCCGACCCGCGCCGTGTTGCAGGTGCAGCAGTTGTGGCGTCTCCGCCGCACCTATCTTTCCCAACACCTTTCCCGTGCTACTCAACCAGTCATCGTCATGCACGACGAGTCGCAGTTCGGGCTGTCCAAGCAAGTCGCCACTGCGCAGGTAGTGTTCGTGGTCGGCTTCGCCATCGCTGTTGCAACCACAGCCGGGACTCAAGGTGGGCAACGCATCCGCGTCGGCGGTCGCGTCGGCATCGTCGCCAGGTTTAGAGACATCGACGGGCGCGGCGATAACCGACTCGTCGCGCTTGGACGGTTTGTCGTCGGTTGCAGCGCCTTTGGAGCTGACTTCGCTTGCTTGCAGGTCACCCTCTGCTGCGACGGCTTCCGCATCGCTTGCCTCCTCCACGTCAGTCTCGTCATCGGCGTCTGCTGCTTCGGCGTCCGCTTCATCGTCGTCCGCCTCTTCATCCTCGTCCCAGTCTTCGTCGTCTTCGTCATACGAGTACTCGGGGCTGACCGAAAATCGCGCCAGCAGGGTGTCTTCACCCCACCATGCGGCGTCGGTGATCAGGTGACCGCCCGAGTTGACGAAGGCTTCGATCGCATCCAACGAAAACTCGCTTAGTCGGTTGCCAGAGTTCGGCAAGATCACGGCGACACCGGTGCCGACAGGCAAGTCGGTAACCACGCCCTCTAGCCTTTCCCAACGCACGCCCAAGCGGTCCAAGGTGCGCTGCGCGGCGAGAAAGTCGTTGCGTCTAGCCTCTTCGGAGGGTGGTTCTTCGTGTTCGACCGGCACCCGTTCCAGCAAGCGCAACAGAGCGACGCCAACCAGCGCCAACACGCAGAAAATGCCAAACAACAGCTTCCAGTTCTGCTTCATGCGGCACCCGCAGCAACGAGATCGCTGCCCGCCGCATCACCCCGTGGCGCAGTGCTGGCTGGGGTGAACAGGTTGCGCTGGGCATGGCACAGCGCGCGCAAATGCTCGGCATTGCCGGGGCGATGGCCGTAAGCAATCTCGATCCACGCCGCCACCAGTCGCTGAAAGTGCGCGTAGGCCGGCACCGACAACAACGGCTGCGCGATTCTCAGCACCTCACCTTCGGTGGTGCCCTCGCCGATGCGCATCGCGCAGTCGTGCACCAGATACGACAATGCGCCGCGATATAGCAGCGACACGGCCTCTCGCAGATGGCCCTCTGCAATCGCCGCCAAGGCCGCAGCGATCACATCGTCTGGCAGTGAATCCGGGCTGATCGCCAGCCCAAACAATTGCTGCGGCGGCAAGTCGAGGTGCGCATCGGCACGGCCACCGCCGGCGCGCCTGGCCAACAGCCAGACCACGGCCATCGCCAGGATCGCCAGCAATAGCCACATTGTCACGCGCATTGCGGCGGCCACCCAGTCGCCGACATCACGCAACCAGTCGAGGTCGGTGGAACTGGGCTCTTTTTCTTTCTTCTTGCCGATATCCAATTGCCACTGCATGCGCTCGACGGTGCGACCGAACTCGGGATCCTTCAGCACTTCAAGCGCGGCACGCCTGGCTGGCGTATCCAGTGGTGGTGGCGGCGGTGCCGGCGGTGCCGGCGGTGGTGTCGATGGACCATCTTGTGATTGCGAAGCCAGCAATTGGCCTTTGTTGACCGGCACGTCGGCCTGCGCGGGTGTGCTTGTGGACAAGCCCAAGCCGGCGAGTACGAAGATGGCCAGCGCACTCACGGCCTGCAACTTGGGTGGCCCCACGCGCGTCGCCGCAGTGCCCTGTCCTGCCTCATCCTCAACCGCTGCCGTGCGCAGGGCGAGTTCGATGTCCCAACCCTCGAGTTGCGTGCGGCGCACCAAGTACATGGCGAATCCGGCGGCAACGAAGAAGGGCTCGACCACCGCCACTGCCACCGCGTAAGCCAGCGTCAGCCCGATGCCCCACCAGTCGATACCGAGTACTTCGGCGAAGTCGGACGAGACCGTTGCACCGCCGACGTCCGCCGCCGGCATCAACAGGCTGCCAAACATCGCCAGCGCCAACATCACCACCAACTCAAAACACAGACACACCATCGCCAGCGCCATGGCGTGGCCGCCAAGCCGGCGACCCAATAGTGCAGCGCGGCGTCGCGCTGCCGCACCACGCTGACGTTCCAATAAGGGAATAGGTTGCAGGAAGCTGCGATCCCATCCGAATGGACGCAGTAACAAGGCGCGGATCAAACCCGGAGTGAGCACACTGCGCCAACTGGCCAAGGTCTGCGCCAGTGTGGCCGGATCGCCGAACACGCGCCGACTGAGCACAAACAAGGCGAATCGATCCGCGATAGGCTTGCTCCACCAGATCGCCAGCGCCGCGACCATGGGTTCGGCATTCAGCGCGGCGAGCAAGGCCAGCGTCAGCGGCAGATAGACCGCCAGCCAGACCGTCCATAACGGCCGCGCCCAATGCGTGGCCATGCGAAAGCCAAGGTCAATGGCTTCCCAGCCTTGCCGCGCCCGCAACGCAATGGCCAGCGCTTCAACTCGCACGACGACCCACTCGCAACAGATAGGCGCCGAGCAACACCCAACCCAATACGCCAACCCAGTATTTGATCTTGTGATCGAACATCATCAAGGGCGACCAAAACGCCTCGACACCCGCGGCAGCGACGAACATCAACGCCGCCCCAGCTGCCAACTGCAAGGCAACGCGTCCTTCCTCCACCAAAGCGCGACGACGCGAACGTCGCCCCGGTCGCAGCAGTGCGCCGCCGAGCTTCAATCCCGCTCCACCAGAGATCGCGATGGCGGTGAGTTCAAGCGCACTGTGGCCGGCCACAAACGACCAGATTTGTGGACCCAAACCCACCGCTGTGAGATGGCCGACGACGGTGCCGATCACGACACCGTTGAAGATCAAAAAGAACAGGCTGCCCACACCCAGCAAGACGCCGCCAGCAAAGGTTTGAAAGCCGATGCGCGCATTGTTGAACACGTAGAAACCAAACATCTCGGCCGAGGTACTGGCCGAGCGCTCACCCAGACGCTCGGCATCCGGTTGATACATGGCTTCGGCCTGGGTGAGTTGTTCGGGGCTGACGATGATGCTGGCCAATGGCGGATAAAACTGGATCGCGGCGACCAATCCCAGCAAGGGACCAAAGAACAACAGCGCCGCCAAAGTGATGGGCCGCCACTGCTGACGAAACAGACGCGAGAAACCGCCACTCAGGAACTCACCGAAATGCAAACTCTGCCCTGACTGCGCGCCGTACAACACGTGATGACCAGCCTGCACCAACGCGTGTAAGCGCTCTACCAAGGCGGGCGCGTAGCGGCGTTCGCGAGCCAGCGAGAGCTGCGCGCACAAGGCGCGATAGCGGGCTGGAATCTCACTGATGGGAAGTGGCTCGGCGTTGTCCTCCCCCAGCCGCAACGCCACCGCTGCACGCGCGCCGGGGCGCAAGGAGCGTCGCTGCAGCCACACCTCAAAACGCGACCAGTCCAGCCGATAACGGCGCTCAAACTCAGCTTGGCGCACGCGATTGCTCCGCCGATCCAATTGCGGCCGTCCCAATCAAGGGTGGTCCAATCACAGGTGAGCCGATCAAGTAGTGCGCAATTCCCGCCAAACTGGATGGCGTCGCCTTGCCACCCAGCATGGGCTGCGCCAAGACCAGCAATTCCTCGGTGCGCTCTGGACCCAATTCGCTCGCCCGTTCCGCCAAGTCGATGAGCGTTCGCGCGTCTTCAGGTGACAACGCTCGACGCGGCGCTTGCGCGGGTGCCTCACTGATCGAGCGCCGGGTCAGCGGCGGATCGACATGAATCACCAAGGTGCCAGCGACCATGTCGCCCAAGCGCTGAAAGCGCGTGTTGCAGACCATGGTCAACAGCCCGCCGAAATACATCGCCGGCAAAAAATCAGCGAATCGCAGCAAATTGCGCGACAACGCCGCGTTCCAGCCAATCGGCGCACCGCTCTCGGCGATGACGCGGATGCCGAGGGCGCGCTTGCCCGGAGTCGCACCATCCCAATACGCCTCAAACCAGGCCGGCACCAACCATTCCAAAGCAAACCAGGCCAGCAGCATGATGCCGGTACCAAAGTTGCCGAAATAGCCCAAGGTCATACCCAGCACGAACAAGACGGCCGCGCGCCACAACAAGTCGACCAGCCACGCCAGCGCGCGCGGCACTGGCCCAGCGGGCCGAATCTCAAGCTCAATGCCTTCAGGCGTCGCCGCCCGAAACGTGGTGTCCAACATGCGTGGTGGGCAGCTCTAAGTCCCGAAAAGCTCAGACGCAATCACGTCAAGCGCGATAGTAGATCTCTCGATAAGCGCAGTAGTTGGACGCAGCAATCCATGGCATCAGTACCAGCAGACCGAGAAACAGCGTGAAGATCGACAAAATGCAGAGACCAAGCACCGCCAAGCTCCACAGCAGAAACGGCAACACGTTTTTCAGGCAGCCGTAGAAGCTCATTTTCATGGCGTCTACCGCGGGCACGTCGTTCAAGATCACCAAGCTCGGCGCAAACCAGATAGCCATCACCAAGGGCATCAGCAAGGCGAAGTAGATCAATAAGCCGATCAAGATCGGAAAGCCCATCAATGCGGCCAACGCATCAGGATCGCCCTGACCCATGAACGCCATGCCGCCGACCAGACCAATGGTCGGCACGAAGGCGACCACCATCACGATGATGATGCCGACCAAGTAAATCCCGCCGACCATCATCAACTGCGTGCTGTTGCGCGAGAAGCCGGCGAACAGGTGACTGAACTCCAAGGGTTGGCCACGTCGCAAATGATCACAACCCAGCGCGATGCCAGCGAGCAGCACCGGCGACAGCACGCTTTGCGCGATGAAGCCAAGTACCGGAACGAAAGCGGCTGCCATCATGACACCCATGAAAACCAGATAGATGCCGATCCACAGCCCGGGGCTTTGCGCAAACAGTGCCCAGCCCTGCTTGATCCAATCGATGCCGCGCCCGGCGGGTAGCGATTGCGGCTGCGGATTGAACCCTAGATTAGCGCCGTCGTCTTGCTGAAAATCGGCCACGGTCGCGCGGGGTGCTTCGTAGGGATTGTTGCTCATGAGTGGCCTGATGGCGAGAGAAGTCAGAGTGTGAAGTCTACGTTAGCGCCGACATCGGCGATTGCTTGGAAATTGCTTGGCGAGTGTGCGGCAACGCCTGCACGCGAGGCGCAATTGAGGCGACAATCGTCCTCGGTCTGGCAGCCTGTCGGATTTGAAGGAGAGGTTGTTCATGAAATGGGAAAAGGGTCGTCGTAGCAGCAACGTCGAGGATCGCCGGGGCGTATCGGGCGGCGGCATGGGTGCAGGCGTCGGCAAGCTGGGTTTTGGCGGCGTCGCCATCGTGGTGGTGATTGGCCTCTTGCTGGGCAAAAATCCCTTGGAAATGCTCGGCTTGCTGGCTGAAATTCAGGGTGATCCCAACGCCACCGGCCAATCGAGCACGCAGCAAGGCCCAGGCCCAGCCCCGGTCGATGACCAAGCCTCGCAATTCGTCAGCACCATTCTTGCTGATACCGAAGACACTTGGAGCAGCGTATTTGCCGCCAGCGGCTCGCAGTATCAGCCGCCCGCTCTGGTCTTGTTCAGCGACAGCGTGCAGTCGGCTTGCGGAGGCGCCACCGCCGCCGTGGGACCGTTTTATTGTCCGGCCGACCGCAAGGTCTATCTCGACACCAGCTTCTTCGCGCTAATGCGTAGTCTACTCGGCGGCGGTGTTGATTTTGCCGAAGCGTATGTGATTGCGCATGAGGTTGGACACCATATCCAGACACTTACTGGCGTCTCGGCCAAGGTCAATGCCGAGCGCCAACGTGGCGATGTGAAGGGTGCAGAAGGCTTGCTGGTGCGGCAGGAGCTGCAGGCCGATTGTTACGCCGGGGTGTGGGCGCATCACGGCCAGAAACGCAATGCCTGGAT
This sequence comes from Pseudoxanthomonas sp., assembly GCA_031408455.1. Taxonomy (GTDB): domain Bacteria; phylum Pseudomonadota; class Gammaproteobacteria; order Xanthomonadales; family Xanthomonadaceae; genus JANNWF01. Next base: position 12,066 of record JANNWF010000642.1, read on the forward strand.
GGAGCCCGGCGACATCGAAGAGGCGCTCAGCACGGCCACTGCGATTGGCGATGATCGCTTGCAAAAGCAAGCCACCGGCACGGTGGTGCCAGACAGCTTCAGTCATGGCAGTTCGGAGCAACGTGTGCGTTGGTTTCGGCGTGGCTTTGACAGTGGCGAGGCCGGCCAATGCGACACCTTCAGCGAGCGGCGTCTGTAAGCAATGGCCGCCGCCGGCAACCGCCAAGCACAGCGTCGCAGCAGTCTGATTCTGGGGCTGATTGCGGCGCTGTTGGCGGTGGCCGCGCTGCCGTTTGGCTTGGCCGCGTATCAAATCCATCTGGCCCGCGAATCGCTGGTGGATCAGGCACAGCGCACGCATTTGATCGCGGCGCGTGCATCGGCGGATCGCGTCGGCGCCTTGCTTTCCACCTTGCAAGCGGCCGCCGATAGCGCCGCGCAAAATCCGCAGCTGTATAGCGAGCCGGCATCGGATGCGGCGCGGGAAGTGCTGGCTGGCATCCTTGTGGGCCAAGCCAATGTGTTGGCGGCCGCGACCTTCTATCGCGATGGCGAGCAAGACGTATTGGTGCAAATGGCGCGACGGCCGGAGGCCAGTGTCATCGAGGCGGATGCGCTGCAAGCCTTGGAACATGCCGTCTTGCTGCGACAGGTGGGCGAGCAACGGCAATGGGGTTTGAGTCGCGAGACCGCGCGCAGCGGGCTGCGCATCGCCGTCCTCGCGGACGCACAAGCCTTGGCGGCGACGCTATCGCCGCAAGAGTTGGGCGACTCGGCGCAATTGTTGTTGCTGCAGGGCAGCGCTGCGCATCCGGCGTTCACGGATTCGACACCGCTGTCGACCACCTTGCTTGAAGCGATCGCGCAACCGCAATTGCTGGCGTTGGCGACCCGCGTTGATGCCGAAGCAGGCATCGAAGTTTCGGCATTTGCACGCGTCACAGGCACCGATTGGTCGGTAGTTTCTTTGCAACTGGCGGCCGAGGCCGAGTCGGCGGCGGCCAGCATGCGCCAAGGGGCCTTCGCGGCCATGGCCGCGGTGTTGCTGCTGGTCGCCGCGCTCAGCGTATTTGCATGGCGCAGCGTGGTGCAGCCTGTACGCGCACTGCTCGATTGGCAAAGCGGCATGTTGGCCGGTGGCGCCAACAGTGGCGGCGACCTGGCCAGCCTGAAGGCCGCGTTCACCCAGATCAAACGTCACCAGCGCAACCGCGAAGCCATGAGCGAGGTTTTTCTCGGCCGCTACAAGTTGCTGAGCACGCTGGGTCAAGGCGCGATGGGCTCGGTATTTCTGGCCTGGGATCCGCGCCTGAAACGGCATGTCGCGATCAAGACCATTCACATCGAAGCGCTGGATCCACAGATGCAAAAGGCGCTGGCGCAGACCTTGGAGAACGAGGCCGTCGCGGTCGCCAATTTGCGTCATCCCAATATCGTCGGCGTATTCGACTTGGTTGCTGCAGGCGAATTCGCCTTCGTGGTGATGGAGTACGTCGAAGGTGGAAATTTGCGCACCGTGGTCAGCCGCAATGGCGCTTTGGATGCGGGCGAAGTGGTGTTGATCGCACGTTCGATGCTGAAGGCGCTGAGCGCGGCGCATGGCGCTGGTTTGCTGCATCTGGATATCAAGCCTGCCAACGTATTGGTACCGCCCAGCGGCGAGCTCAAGCTCACCGACTTTGGCGTATCGACCTGGCGCTTCGAGATTCCTGCCTTGGTCGCACGTGGTGGCCTCGCCGGCACGCCCGGCTTCATCGCCCCAGAATACGTCAACGGCGCCGCCCCGAGCGAGCGCTCGGATTTGTATTCACTGGGCCGGTTGCTGGTCGAATGTTTGACCGGCGCGCAGCAGAACATCGGCGGTGCCAAGACCAACGACCTGCGCCGCGCGGCCATGCGCCCACTGGAACTTCCAGAGCGTCTGCGCAACGCTCAGCCGGAGCTTTGTGCCGCGGTGATGGCGCTATGCGAACTTGACCCGAGCAAGCGCGTGCAAACCGCTGAACTGGCGTTGGCATTGTTCGCGTCGATGAGCGAAGGCGACGCGGTCGAGCGCCTCGCCGAACGCGCGCGAGAACTGGCGGGAGAAATGCGCCTTGAGGCCGTCGACTCACCCAGTGCAATGGCCGCGCGTTTCAGCGCCGACACCACCATGCCGCCGCCTGCGGTCGGCGATGCCACTCGCCCCGCACCGGTTCGAGTGGGGCTGACGGTCGATTCCAGTCCACCCCGCGCCGATAACGCGGGCAGCAGCGAGTCGACGGCGGACGCCACCCGTCCGCCGCCGGTGCGCGTGGCATTGGACGCGACACTGCCACCGCCCTGGGCGAGCGCCTACGGTGACGACCCCATTCAGCCCGCTCACGACGTCACCCGGCCGAGCATCGCTCACGACGCAACCAAGCCGCTACCTCCGCCCAAGCAACCGCCAAAGTAACCGCCATGAAGCACCGGACCCAACGCATGCTTTTGCTCGCCTGTGCGCTGTTCTCGGCACCGGCGTTTGCCGCCGCGCCACTGGCACCCGGCGCCAGTCTCGATAGCTTGGTCGCGACGCC
>JANNWF010000643.1:0-8369 GCA_031408455.1 Pseudoxanthomonas sp.
CTAATCGGCCTCGCCGCCGATATCGTCTTTGGAACCCTGATTGGCGAACAGGCGCTGCGACTGACCATCATCGCGTTTTTGGTGCTGCGCTTTCGTGCACGGTTGCGGTTTTTCCCGCTGTCACAGCAAGCCGTCGCTGTGTTTGCTCTGTTGCTCAATGATCGTGTCGTGACCTTGGGCATTCGCGCGTTCAGTGGCGAAGGATTTCCGCCATTGACGTTTTGGCTGGCGCCGGCCGTGGGAACCCTGTTGTGGCCGTGGATATTTCTGCTGCTGGATGGGCTCCGCCTGCGACTTCGCGCACGCGACCTCTGACTCGCGATGGCTCTGTCGCGTAGGCCAAGGATTCTGCGCGACGCGGTCGCCGAACACGCGATGTTCCGACGTCGCGCGCTGGTCGCGTTCTTGTTGGCGGCAGTGGCAATCACCGTCTTGGGCAGCAGGTTTGCTTGGCTACAAATCGTCCAGCATCAGGAATATCTAACCCGCTCGGACGACAACCGCATCAAGCTGCGCCCCATCGTCCCGGCGCGCGGATTGATCTATGACCGTAATGGTCGATTGCTGGCTGACAACGTGCCCGCTTATCGCTTGGAGCTGATTCGCGAGCAGGTGACCGATCTGGAGGAAACACTGAGCGGCCTAGCTCAGCTACTGCCGATTGGCGAAGACGAATTGCTGCGCTTTCGCGCCAGTTGGAAAGGCGACCGCCGATTTCAATCGGTACCCTTGAAGTTTCGCTTGAGTGAAGCCGAGGTCGCGCGGTTTGCGGTTAATCGGCACCGTTTCAGAGGCGTCGATGTGGTGCCCTATCTCACTCGGCGTTACCCCTATGGCGACCTGTTCGGCCACGTCATCGGCTATGTATCTCGCATTGATGCCGACGACGCGGCGACACTCGATCCGGCGCGTTACAGCGGCTCGACCCACATCGGCAAGTCGGGCATTGAACGCCACTACGAAGATCGCTTGCACGGCGAGATCGGTTTTGAGCATGTGGAGGTGAACGCAGAAGGTCGCACGCTACGAGTGCTGGAGCGCACGCCTGCGTCCTCAGGCGAACATTTGTATCTGACGGTGGATGCCGAGCTGCAGCAAGCGGCGGCGGCGGCATTTGAGGGCCAGCATGGCGCGGCGGTGGCGATTGATCCGCGCAACGGCGATGTGCTGGCCTTGGTCAGTCTGCCCGGCTACGACCCCAATCCCTTCGTCAATGGCATCGGTCGTGAGGATTACGCCGCCTTGATTCGATCGGAATCGCGGCCGCTGTTTAATCGAGCGGTGAATGGTGGTTACGAGCCTGGCTCGACGATCAAACCCTTCGTCGCGCTGGCGGCCTTGGAGCTCGGCATTCGTCGGCCCGAGGACCGCGTGTTGTCGACCGGTGCGTATCGCTTGCCAGGCCAAGCGCGCGAATACCGAGACTGGCGCAAAGGTGGCCATGGCTATGTCGACTTGCGCGAAGCGCTGGCGCAATCGGTCAATACTTACTTCTATTCGGCGGCGGTGGAGATGGGCATCGACCGTATGAGCGCCTACATGCAGCGCTTCGGCTTTGGCTCTCCGACCGGCATTGATCTGAGCGGTGATGCGGCGGGCGTGCTGCCTTCGCGCGAATGGAAACGCGCCACCCAAGGCGTGACGTGGTATCCGGGCGAGACCGTGATTGCGGGCATCGGTCAAGGCTTCTGGGTCACCACGCCATTGCAACTGGCGCAGGCAACCTCGCTGCTAGCTGTCGGAGGCAGCGGCTTTCCGCCGCGGATGCTGCGCTCCACGCAACGCGGATTTGATGCCACGATAGTTGATGAGCCTGCGCGCGCGCAGGTTGGGATTGCAGTCGCCGACCCGCGCATGCGTGACGCCGTCGTGGAAGGCATGGTCGCGGTCATGCATGGTCCGACCGGCACGGCACGCGCGGCCGCATTGGATGCGCCATACCTGATGGCCGGCAAGACGGGCACTGCACAACGGGTTGGGCGCACCGGCGATGCGGCGGTTGATCTGGAGTCGCTGCCCTTCAATCTGCGCAACCGCGCCTTGTTCGTCACCTTTGCGCCGGCTTACGCACCGACGATTGCGGTGGCAGTGGTGGTGGAGTCGGGCGGCTCCGGTTCACGTGCGGCTGCGCCGGTGGCGAGGCGGATTCTGGATGCTTGGCTGTTGCGAGGTGCTGCGCCGTGAGTATTGCCGCGATTGCGCTTGATCTCGGCAGGCGCCTACTTGCGCCGCGGGTCGATGTGCCTTTGCTGCTTGGTTTATTGTTGTTGTTGGCGGCAGGATTGTTGATTCTCTATAGTGCCGCCGGCGGCGTGCCCTTGGTGCTGTCGCAAGGCGCGCGCGTCGGCGCCGGGTTGGTGGCATTGTGGCTGCTGTCGCGGGTGCCGCCCCTGCAACTGCGGATTTGGACGCCGTGGTTGTATGCCGCCAGCTTGAGTTTGCTGTTGATCGTGCCGGTGTTCGGCACCGGCCGCAGTGGCCGCCATTGGCTGGATCTGGGTTTCTTCTATTTGCAGCCCGCCGAGTTGCTCAAGCTCACCGTGCCGATGATGGTGGCCGCCTACTTGCACCGCGAAACGCGCGCGCCGGGTTGGTTCGCCTTGCTGGTTTGCGCGGTTTTTGTCGGCGTACCGACCGCGCTGATCGCGATCCAACCCGACCTCGGCACCGCGCTGCTGGTCGCTGCGAGCGGCGTGTTTGTGATTTTTCTGGCCGGCATCGCGTGGTGGCGGATCGCTTTGCTTGGCACCTTGACCCTGTTGATCGCACCGTTTGGTTGGTACGGGTTACGCGAGTATCAGCGCGCGCGGCTGATCACTTTTCTTGATCCGGAGGCGGATCGCTTGGGCAGCGGTTGGAACATCATCCAATCCAAGATTGCGGTGGGTTCCGGCGGCCTGTTTGGCAAAGGCTGGGGCGAGGGCACGCAGTCGCGACTGGATTTTCTACCCGAACACACCACGGACTTCATCGTCGCCGTGTTTGCCGAAGAGTTTGGGCTGATCGGCATGCTGTGTTTACTCATGCTGTGTCTGTTGATCGCGGCGCGCACGCTGTGGATCGCGGCCGAGGCGCGCGATGTTTTTGCACGCTTGGTCGCCGGCGCGCTGGGCCTGACCTTCTTGGTCTACGTCATCGTCAATGCCGGCATGGTGTCTGGCTTGTTGCCGGTGGTCGGCGTGCCGATGCCCTTGCTCAGCTATGGCGGCACGTCAGCAGTCACTCTGCTGGCCGGCTTTGGCATCGTGATGTCAGTGCACTCGCATCGCAAGCTGTTGAAGTAGGCTGCCCGCAATACATTCTCTCGGCTACAAATAACCATGGCACAAGGCACGCACCACTACGTTGCCGATCCGCGCAACGCGACAATTCAGATCAACGTCAACGGCGAACTGTTTGATCGCGACAAGGCGATGGTGTCGGTCTTCGATTCCGGTTTCATGCTCGGCGATGGCGTGTGGGAGGGGCTACGCGTACATGCGGGCAAAATCGCATTTCTGGATCGACACTTGGATCGGCTTTACGCCGGCGCCAAGGCCATCGACATGGACATCGGTGTTTCGCGGGCGGCATTGAGTGAGCGGCTTTACGCCACGCTCGCCGCCAATGGAATGACTGACGGCGCTCATATCCGGCTGATGGTGACCCGCGGAATTCGTTCGACGCCCTATCAAGACCCGCGTGTGGTGATTTCTGCGGCTACGGTGGTCATCATCGCCGAGTACAAACAACCGCTGCCCGACAGCGCGACCCGCGGCTTGCGCCTGTTCACCGTGCACGTGCGGCGTGGCGATCCGGCGGTGCAGGATCCGAAGCTCAACTCGCATTCCAAACTCAACTGCATCACCGCCTGCATCCAGGCGACCAAGGCCGGCTTTGATGAGGCACTGATGCTCGACCCGCACGGTTTTGTGGCCACCTGCAACTCGACCCATTTCTTCATCGTGCGCCGCGGTGAGGTGTGGACTTCATCGGGCGACTATTGTCTCGATGGCATCACCCGCGGCGTGGTGTTGGAGCTGTGTCGCGATAACGGCATTGCCGCGCACGAAAAGAATTTCTCCCTCTCGGATGTGTATGGCGCTGACGAAGCATTCGTCACCGGCACCTTTGCCGGGGTGGCGCCGGTGACTGAAGTCGACGGTCGCCAATTGAGCACCGCGCGTGGGCCGATGGTTGAGCGACTGCAGAATTTGTATCGCGCCCGCATCGAGCGTGAATGCATCGATGGCGAATTGCGGTGACTATCCGCATCGCCATGTGGTCGGGGCCGCGCAACATCTCGACCGCGATGATGCGCAGTTTTGGCAGCCGGGCTGACACCAGCGTCAGCGATGAGCCGTTTTATGGTGCCTATCTCAAGCACAGTGGTTCACCGCATCCGATGGCTGCTGAAGTCATTGCCTCGATGGAATGTGATTGGCTGCGCGTATTGGCGAACGTGACCGAAGCTAGCCCTGATGGGAGGCCGATCTGGTATCAAAAACACATGTGGCACCACATGGTCGGCAACGTCGGTGCTGGGCAGTTCGGCGGCTTTCGGCATGCTTTCCTGATCCGCCAGCCGGCGCAGATGATTGCCTCCTACTTGGCCAAGCGCGAAAGCGTTGGCTTGGCTGACCTAGGGTTGGTGCAACAGGCGGCTTTCTTCGAGCAAGAATGCCAGCGGCTTGGTCACCCGCCGCCGGTCATCGACGCTGCCGACGTACTAGCCGACCCGGAGGCGACTCTGAGCAGACTTTGTGCCGCGCTGGCGATTGAATGGGATCCGGCGATGCTGGTGTGGTCGTCCGGTCGGCGGGCCACCGACGGCGTCTGGGCCGCGCATTGGTATGCGCGGGTGGAGGCTTCGACTAGGTTTGAGCGGGCGATGGTTGAAACCGCGGTCGAACTAGATGCAGCGGCATTGCACTTGGCTGACGCTTGCGAGCCGTTTTACCAGCGGCTTGCGCAACATCGGATTTGCTGATTCGCGGCGACCCGTAGCCGCGAGCGCAATTCTTGCCCTTCTCCCGGAGGGAGAAGGGATTCGATGAGTTTGACATTCGCGCGCTTTCCTAACGTGGCATGTTCCGCAGGTACCGCTTCGCCGCTCTTGCGTGAGCCCGATAGCGTTGCGTCGCTAGGCTGTCACCCGAATCGTTGGCATGGCGGAAGCAGCCGCGACCTTTGCCTCAACCAACGCCCAACCCACCAAAATCACCCCCGGACTTGCCAATCCCATCGTTTGAGCAAAACGCGATCCATGTTGCCTTGCAGCATAATCGGTTACGAGGCTCGGTCACGAAACTTGCCCACGAGACGTGGTGAAACGATCAGGAGTGCGGATGCGTTTGTTTCCTTTGTTCGCCGATTTGTCTGGCCGCGAGGTGCTAGTGGTGGGCGGAGGCGAGGTCGCCACTCGCAAGATCGAAGCCCTGCTCGAAGCCGGCGCTCGGGTGCAAGTACACGCCGACACGATCAACGCCAGCTTGTCGAAATGGCTTGCGGAAGGTCGGATCGCGCGCCTGCTGGGCGACTTCGATCCGGCGTGGCTGGATCGAGTCTGGCTAGTGGTCGCTGCCACCGACGACGTCATCTTCAACGCGCGCTTGGCGGCGGAGGCCGGGCAACGCAGGCTGCTTGTCAATGTGGTTGACGACGCCGCGCTATCGAGCTTTCAAGTGCCGGCGCTGGTGGATCGGGCGCCATTGCTAGTGGCGATTTCCTCCGCCGGCGCAGCACCGATGTTGGCGCGGCGGCTACGCGAGCATTTGGAAGCGCAGTTGGATCACTCGCTAGGCACGTTCGCCGGCTTGTTCGCCCTTAATCGCGAAGCCATCCGCAAGCAGTTGCCCAATCTGGCCCAGCGCCGGCGTTGGTTTGAGCAAGTCATGGATGGGCCGGTGCCTGCCCTGCTGCAAAGCGGGCAAATCGAAGCGGCCGAGCACGCGTTTGCGGCCGCTGTTAGTCAACCGAGTTTGGGCTCGCAGGCGGGCAGCGTGACCTTGGTTGGCACGGGTCCCGGTGATCCTGGATTACTCACCCTGAAAGCATTGCGGGCGATGAATCAAGCTGACTTGCTGGTTTGCGATGAAGCCGTGACTGCAGCCGTGCTGGCGCTGGCGCGGAGAGAAGCCTCGCGAATGCCGCTGCCGGCGGATTCAGTCGCGCTGTACAGGCTGGTCCAAGAGCACGCCAAGGCCGGCCAGCGCGTGGTGTGTCTGCGGCCCGGCAATGCGTTTCAGCACCCACCCAATGATCGCCTCGCACCGGAACTGATTGCTTGCGGCATTGTTTGCGAGGTGATTGCTGGGGTCAGATTGTGAGTTCAATGCATGTGCGTGAGACCCAGGTCACACGCCTACGCCCGAAGTCACGCGCCTTGGCCCACACCTCACCATCGTCATTCCCGCGCAGACGCGAACCCAGAGTCGTGGCTACCTGGTTGAACATTGGCGACCGGCTACGCCCGTTACAGTTTGGGCAATCGGGTCAGCAGTCCCCACAGGCCTAACAAGCCGGCCAAAGCCAACAACCAAACCAGAGACAACGTTGGAATCGGCAGCGGCGCACGTGGCAGGCCCGGGCTCGGTGGAGGTGGGCTGATGATTGGACCAATGGATCCAAATCTTGGCGCGGTGACGGTAAAACTGAGAGAGTTCTGGCCACTCACTGCACAGGTGATGGTCCCGGCTGGAGATTGCGCAGAGTCGGTGAGGATCACGCCTACGCGGATGCTGGTGGGCTGGGCGTTGCCCAACACGGTCTGGTTGATGGGGCCTTGACCTGAGGGCGTGGCAGGCACTGCGGCCAGTTGCACTTCGCCAGAACTTGAGCAACTGATGGTGGCGGAACCGTCGGCTGTTGCGTCAGAGGCAATCAGGTTGATGGTGGTTAGGCCCATCAGGCCCAATAAGGCGGCCGATGCAGAAATGGTGGCGCCCGAGGCCGGCGTGGAAGAGATGACGGGGTTGCGCGTCGGTGGCGGCGCCGCCGGGCAGCGCAGGTTGAAGGCGCGAGGCGCGCCCGGCGCAGGGGTGTCGCCGTCAATTTCGGTGCAGGTCAGGGTCGCCAATGCATCCGCACTCAAATAGTTGCAGCCAATGCTCAAACTCTGGGCGTTTGGACTGGGGAAATCCAAGCTGGTGGGCGACACACTGAAACGATCCGCGCCGCTGCCGCTGAGCGTGCAATCCGACACGCTTGCTGTACCCGAGCTGCCAACGGCATGGACGTCGATGGGGCGCGGCGGTGCTGGCGTGTTGGGAACCTGGCCTTCGGCAAAGGTGATCAGCGTTCCGACCTGCGGTTGGTAACTCAACCTACGCGGGAAGGTTGGCGGAGCCGCCGGGCAGCGCAAGTTGAATGCGCGAGGGACGCCCGGCGCGGGGCTGTCGGCGTCAATTTCGGTACAGGTCAGGGTTGCCAGCGCATCCGCGCTCGGATAATTGCAGCCAATACTCACGCTCTGCGTGCCGGCGGTACTGAAGTCCAGGCCGTTGGGCAACACGCTGAAGCGATCCGCGCCGCTGCCAGTGAGGGTGCATGCCGACAAGCTGGCCGAGCCCTCGCCCAGGCCGCCGTTGGCGGTGACCGCGACGGTGCGTGGCGGTGCTGGCGTGTTTGGTGCTTGCCCATCGACAAAGGCAATCAGCGTTCCGGCCAGCGGTTGGTAGCTCAAATTGAGCGGGACGGGTGGCGGTGGCGGGACGGGCTCGCCGGCCACCGTGATACCTGCGCCGCTGGCCAGCGAGCATGGTTCGGCATTGGCGTCGGCGTTGAAACACAACACGTCGGCCGGAGCCAGCGCAATCAACCCTTGCGGTGCGGTCCCCGCGACCGTAACCCTGAAGCGGCAATAGGTGGTCGTGGCAGCGGGCAGCGGCGTATTGCCGCCTGAAGGGGGAATGATGCGCAGGCGAGTTGGGTTGACCAACAGGCAGATGGAGTTGTTCGCCTCGACAGGATTGCTGATGCTGACGAAGGCATTGTTGAAAGTGAGGCTGACCTCGGTTTCGACGGTCCTGCCATCACCGGCAAAGGACACATCCAATGTAGTGACACCGCCCGGTGGCGCGGTTGCCGTCGCGGTGTACTCGCCGGCAAGGATCTCAGGCGCTGCCAGCGTGGCCAGCAGCAGCCATCCAATCTTTTGCATGAGGGTGACTCGCAGCGAACGAACTTGCAGTCTTGCATGAACTTGCGCTCGGTGATGGGACCGAGCTCAGGTCATGGCGGCGACAGTGACCAACCCAAGGCGCATTGGGTCATGGCAACCTTGCCAGCGCCTCGCGCGTCTGCACATACAGCCGTCCCGGTGCATCCAAGTCTTCCTCAGACGCCAGCGCAGCCAGCGCTGAAGTGAGTAATGGCCGCGCGGCTGCAAT
>JANNWF010000644.1:0-6512 GCA_031408455.1 Pseudoxanthomonas sp.
CGAGCAGCCGGGCGACTGCTCACCGTCGCGCAGGGTGGTGTCGAAGATTTTGACGTGATTGCTGGCGTCAGCAGATACGGTGGCGTTCATGCGCTTGGCTCCAGGGCCGAGTAACTGCTAGTCAACTAGCCTTGCGGGACAAAGGTGGGCTTGCTTTTGCCGGCTTCGGCCAGCCACGGCATGCGCGCGCGCAACTGCTTGCCGACGGTCTCAATCGGGTGGTCGAGATCGCGCTGCTTGAGTGCGTCGTAATTGGCGCGACCGGACTTGTGTTCGGCTACCCACTCGCGGGCAAACGTACCGTCTTGAATCTCGCGCAACACGGCGCGCATCTGCTCGCGGGTATGCGCATCGACCACGCGTGGACCGCGGGTCAGATCGCCGTACTGGGCCGTCTCGGAAATGAAATCGTGCATGCGCGCCATGCCACCTTCCCACAACAGATCGACGATCAGCTTCAGCTCGTGCAGGCACTCGTAGTAGGCCACTTCCGGCTGGTCGCCTGCTTCGACCAAGGTCTCAAAACCCATCACCACCAACTCGGTAGCGCCACCGCACAACACCGCTTGCTCGCCGAACAAGTCGGTCTCGGTTTCTTCGGCAAAGGTGGTTTCCATCACGCCGCCGCGGGTGCTGCCGATGCCGTGCGCATACGCCAGCGCCAGCTCTTTCGCGTGGCCGGTGGCGTCCTGATAGACCGCCATCAAGGCGGGCACACCCCGACCTTCTTCGTATTGGCGGCGGACCAGCGCGCCGGGGCTCTTCGGCGCGACCAGGATCACGTCCAGATCCTTGCGCGGATCGATCTGCTTGTAATGCACGTTGAAGCCATGGGCGAACAACACCGCCACACCCGGCCGCGCCAGCGTGGCGACGTACTCTGCATAAACGCCCGGCTGTTGCATGTCCGGGGTCAGCAGGGCGATCACGTCTGCCTTCGGAATCGCATTCTCCGGCGTATCCACGTTCAGACCATCGGCCTTGGCTTGCTCGAAGCTCTTGCCCGGACGCGCCGCCACCAGCACCGACAAGCCGCTGTCATTCAAATTCAGCGCATGCGCGCGGCCCTGGCTGCCATAGCCATAAATAACGATGGTCTTGTTGCGCAGCGCTTCGGGATTGGCGTCGGCAGCGGAGTAGTGCTTGGTCATTGCAGGAGTCCTTGATCGAGGTTGGATGGCGAAGTGGTTGACTGGAATTGCTATAGGTGTGCAGTTGTGGGAGCGCCGGAAGGCGCGATGCTTCTAATTCTCAGCGGGCCTCATAAGGAAACCCCGTACACGCGCCAGTCGAGGCTGAACTCACCGTCGTCGCGAACTTGGCCAATACACCGCTGCGTGGTGGCGGCCGCGGCGGCTGCCATTGGCGCGGACGTGCATCCAGATCAGCATCAGTCGAAAGCGTGCGGGCATTGACGTCGATGGCAATCATGTCGCCGTCGATCAAGCGCGAAATCGGGCCATCCAACGCTGCCTCAGGACAGATGTGCCCGACCATGAAGCCATGCGTGGCGCCCGAGAAACGGCCATCGGTAATCAGCGCGACTTCACCGCCCAAGCCTTGGCCAACCAGTGCGGCGGTGACTGCCAGCATCTCGCGCATTCCGGGCCCGCCAACTGGACCTTCGCCGCGGATCACCACCACGTCGCCGGGCTTGATCGCACGTTGTTGCACCGCTGCGAAGCAAGCTTCTTCGGAATCAAACACGCGCGCCGGCCCGGTAAACAACAAGCTGTCGTGACCAGCCAACTTCACTACGCAACCGTCGGGCGCCAAGTTGCCACTCAACACACCGAAACCGCCGCGTGACTTCAACGGCTGCGCGGTGCTCAAGATCACTTTCTGACCGTCACGCTCGTTGGCGTCGTCGATCTCGACAAACAGACTACGACCACTGGTGGTCGGTTGATCGACCAGCAAGCCGCCCTCGCGCAAACGCGCGCCCAACAACTGCGAGCCGCCCGCCAGATACATGTCCGGGGCCATGAAACGGCCACCGGGTTTGAGATCAGCGATCACCGGCGTGGCGCGGCTGATGCTGTCGAAAAGATCGAGCGGAAAGTCGACACCGGCTTCGCGCGCGATAGCAAGCAGATGCAGGACGGCATTGGTCGAACCGGCCGTGGCGGTCACGGCAGTCGCGGCATTGCGCAGCGATGCAAAGGTGATGAAGCTGCGCGCGCTGATGTTGTCGCGAACCAGGTCCATCACGCGCACACCGCAAGCATGAGCCGCATCGAGTTTGGCTGGATCGGGCGCTGGGATGTCATTCAAGCCCATCGGCGCCAAGCCCAGGAAGGTGGTCGCCAACGCCATCGTATTGGCGGTGAATTGACCACCACAGGCGCCAGCGCCCGGGCAAGCAGTTTTCTCAATCGCTTCCAGTTCGGCGTCATCGATGCGTCCGGCGGCATGCGCGCCGACGGCCTCAAAAACTTCTTGAATGGTGATGTTGTTGCCTTTGTGGCAGCCCGGCAGAATGCTGCCGCCGTACAACATGAGGCCGGGCAGATCGAGCCTTGCCAGTGCCATTGCCGCGGCGGGAATGGTCTTGTCGCAACCACACAGCACCACCAGTCCGTCCAGACAATGGCCGTTGACGGCCAATTCGATGGAGTCAGTGATGGTTTCCCGACTCGCCAGCGAGGCGCGCATGCCGGCCGTACCCATCGCGATGCCATCGGTCACTGCGATGGTGTTGAACTCGATCGGCGTGCCGCCCGCGGCCAGAATGCCGGTGCGCACGTGCTGCGCCAGTTCGCGCAGATTCAAGTTGCACGGGCTCACGTCCGACCAAGAATGCACTACGGCAATCATGGGCTTGGCGATGGCGACGTCATCCAGACCAGTGGCACGCAACATGGCGCGGGCGGCGGCTCGATCGGGTCCGGTTTTTATGGCGTCGCTGTGCATTTGTTTGGGACTCGTGACTGTGAAATCGGGTTGGAGCAAAGCGTGACAGCGGGTGAGGGCGGAGGCTGGGGTGAATTCCTAGAGCTTGAAAACGAAAAACCCCGCACGGGTTGCCCGATGCGGGGTTTCGGATTCTTGGGGTTTTTCTTACCTGCGCCCTAAGTCACCGCTCCGCATCGATGTCGGCTAATAAGCACGAGCGGTAGGACGAGCGCACCCGGCGAGCGCAGAACGTGCGCGGCGACGAGGGCAATGGCGGTGGCGGCGATCAGCAACATGGGGCCGATGCTGCTATGCAACACGACGACTTGTCAACCCCCATTTTTCTGGGTCGATTTTGGGTACTGACGAAGCCAGCACCAAACCCGATGCGTGAAAGCTCGTTTCTGTGCCTTGCAAGTGTTGTGCATCGCCTTTGCCAAACGGCTGTCATCCCCGCGACTGTGAGCGTAGCCAGCGAATAGCGAAGCTGGCCCTTAGGGCGAGCGCGCAGCGCGAGTAAGGCGGGGATCCAGAACAGCCGTTACTCACACCTGCCACGAGTTGCCGCCGGAGAGCATCACGATGGCCCACAGCCCCAAAACAGCGACGAAGTTGACCGTGAAGACGAGGCCACGCAACTGCACATTGGCCGTGAGTATCTGCACACCGCTATGCAGCACACGCCCGCCAGAGAAACTCCAGGCAAACATCAGCGCCAACGGATCACCTTCTGCGCGTTGAATCAGCAGCACGCACGCCACGTGGAAGAAGAGCGGCCACTCAAACTGATTGGACAGATTGGCGCTCACCCGTGACTCGAACCTGGACCAAGGATTCGATCCATCGGCAAGCCGGCCCACGCCCCAAATCGAAGGCGCACGAAACAGGGTCAGCAGCGCATACAAGATTGCCACCAACGTGATGTGGGCGGTCATCGGGTAGATCAGCGAGTGCGGCATATCGAGGTCCCCCTTCGGGTTTCGTATCGCATGAGTTGAGTAGGGCCAACTCGAAAGGCTCGGCCATTGCTCTCAGTTGGCACGAAGCGCTAGGAGCAAACGACGGTCCGATAGAGCAGGCTAGGTAGGGGCCAAAAAGGGACGAAAGCACAAAGCCGCTTGGCGCATGTGCTGGCTATCGCCGCGGGCGGTTGGCTAACCGCCTTCGTTCCCCTTCCCGGTTGCCTTCAGCTTTTCGATGCTTTGATTGAAGCGCTGTACCAGCGCTTCGTCGACGCTGGCGCGGCTGAACATCAGGGACACCGGGTTCGTGCCCAGATCCAGCGGGTGGAGTTCGACTCGGTCTTGCCAGCCGTGGCGGCGTAGCAGTGCCGAGGCCACCAGCGGATCCTCCAGCACGACATCGACACTTATCTCCACCAGAGCGCGGAAGTTGGCGTGAGCGTCCACAGCTTGGGCGAAGAGCTGCTCGAACTCGCCGCCAAACTGCTGGGCACTCACGTCACTGCCGTAGTAATAGCCCTTGACCACGCCGACGTGCGGGCCGTTCTCCTGCACCTCGAAAAAAGTGTTGCCCGCCAGAAACTCGCTCTCGTCTGTGCGGATATAGAGCCTGAATGAGCCCTCCCTGTAGGGCACCGAGAAGTGCGCAAAGGCCTCGTGCTCGGTGTTGGCCGTGCTGCCAGCCAAGATGTCGACACTGCCGCGCTTCAGGCCATCGAGCAGCTCGCTCCACTGCCCGGATTCAAACGTCAGGGTGCATCCGGCACCCTCGGCGATGGCCGTCACCCGTTCAATGTCGAGGCCACGCACTCCGCCGTCGGTGCCCTCGAAGTGGTAGGGCTCGCGCGGTTCCCAGCCCATCGTCAACGCGCATGCCGCAGTTGTTGTCTCGGCCGCCGACGGTGACTCGCTGGCTTCACTCGGCTTCAGCGCCAGGAGCAGCGGCAGCAGAAGCATCCAACTGGATCTGATAGTCGCCAAGGTGACCTCCCGCGAAGCCTCACGCAACGTTGGCAAAATGATGACAGGGTCGGTGGCTCTGACCAACCGGGGCCATTCGGGACTCGATTGAACTGCGCGTGGTCCGGAGATCGGCTCGGACCTGGGGAGTGGATGTTTTCCGTTGGCGACATCGCCTCGAACTGGATCAGAATTTGATCAACGCGCCGTCGCTGTTGCCGCTGAGCCGCATTCCGGGAGCCGACAATGATTAAGCTCGTTTCCGTTGAGACAAAGGACGACCGGAGCCTGCTACTGCGCTTCTCCGATGGCGCCTGGGGCGTGCACGATTTTGCCCGCTACATCGACGCCGCCACCGAGATGACCCGACCTCTCGCAGATCCGTCCTTTTTCTCCCGCCACTTCATCGAGGCCGGGGCCTTGGCTTGGGCGAACGGTTTCGACTTGAGTGCACAGTCGCTGTACGAGAGGCTGAGCGAAGCCGGTGAATTGCGTCGGAATGCGGAAGCGGCGTGAGCCGTTCGACGGAGCCCGTCGCGCGATCGGCAAGGTGATCGTGGATCGAGGAGATCGCTGCGTTGTTTCGCAGAGAGGTGGGCTGGTTAATTGCCTCCGTCCCTTTTTCTCACTTTGGCACTTGAGGACCTGGACTCGGGCCGCCAGTTTTACGATCGATGACAAGCGGGACTGGGCGACGACTACCTCGACTCGCTGTTCTCGGACATCGATGCGCTACTGGCGGATACGCTGTCTGGGTAGGTTGGTGGTGAGCGCAGCGAACCCCAACGTCACTCGTCCGCCGCATCCGACACAAGTCATCGCAGGAATTCGTTGGAGTGCGCTTACCCCAATCTAGGGCCCTGACCCCAAATTCGCGACCGCAAATTCGCGGGCCGCTTCCAACACTCGTGGCGCAAGCTAATTGCCTGCATCCCCTTTCCGCGTAGTTTGGCGAGCCCGCATACTTTGGCGTGCCAGCTCGGTGGCGTCCCGCAGGCGTTCGATGGTCTTGACCTTGTCCGGCCAAGCCAACGCACGGGCCTTGAGCCGTCCGGCGGCTTTGTCTGCTAAAACTTGGTCAATCAAGGGTTTGCTGGCGCCCATGGGCATCTCCTTCCGGCCAATTCAACACCTTGGCCGTTCTCTCTTGCAACTGGTAGCGCACCAACAGCGCTTCAAGGGCCGGCATATCGACCGCTTCGGCCTCGATGAACAGGCTGACCCGGTAGTGGTCCTTGGGACGGCCCGTGTCGAGATTGATGGCGCATAAATGCTCGGCGGTAAGAACGCGAGTCGGAATGCCGTCGTAGAGCACTTCGACCGACTCAGCCAAAGCCTCCTCCACCAGCGGCTTGTACGCCGGCAAAATCTGCACCTTCCAGCCGCCGATGCGGATGTGCTCGTCCTCCGGAACGCCACCAAGAACCTTGAGGGCGTCATAGATGGGCGTGAGCGACAGCAACAAACCCGCCGATGGCGCCAAAACGTCCAAATCTTCGGTGGCCTTCGCCTCGATGTAGAACGATGCACCGATGGCGCCGCCGATGGCATACCGCGGCACCACGCCATCGTCCACCAGCCGGTTCAGCGCAACGAGTGCTTCACGCATGAGCGCTAGTTTTCAGTGATCAGAGGGTCTTGGCCGGAGTGTAATCCTTGGCGATGCGACAAGTAGGGCGGGTCTTGACCCGCCAA
>JANNWF010000645.1:0-4682 GCA_031408455.1 Pseudoxanthomonas sp.
CAATGAATGACTGCAACAGAATCTCCGTCAGCCCACGCCCTCGAGAACCGTCATTCCGGCGACCGCCGGAATTCAGCGGTTGGGGTCGTTACCAGATAATGTCCACTTCGGCTCGTCATTCCGGCGAACGCCGGAATCCACTTCGGCAGCGGCGCGATGCCAGCATGGATTCCGGCGTTCGCCGGAATGACGATTGTGGAGTAGATCGCCTAGCCGAACAGTATTGGGTCCAGGCCAAGGCTCCAAACGAGCTGGATTCCGGCGTTCGCCGGGATGACGAGCCTATGGGGCAGCCTTGATGACTGACCACAACAAGCCCGAACGCATCATCGCCGGCAAGGCGGTGCGTGAAGACGAGGCCATGGAGGCCAGCATCCGGCCCAAGCGACTGGATGAGTACCTCGGTCAAGAAGCCGTCCGCGAGCAGATGAAGATCTTCATCGAAGCGGCCAAACGACGCGGCGAAGCGCTAGACCATGTATTGATTTTTGGGCCGCCGGGCTTGGGCAAGACCACGCTCTCGCATGTGATTGCCAATGAGTTGGGCGTGCAGATGCGGCAGACCTCGGGTCCGGTCATCGAGCGCGCCGGCGATCTGGCGGCGCTGTTGACCAACCTGCAACCGCACGACGTGTTGTTCGTCGATGAAATCCACCGCCTCTCGCCAGTCGTCGAAGAAGTGCTGTATCCGGCGATGGAAGACTTTCAGATCGACATCATGATCGGCGAAGGGCCGGCTGCGCGTTCGATCAAGCTGGACTTGCCGCCGTTCACGCTGATTGGTGCGACCACGCGCGCGGGTTTGTTGACCGGGCCGTTGCGTGATCGTTTCGGCATCGTGCAACGTTTGCTGTTCTATTCGGTGGCCGAGCTGACTCAAATCGTGCGCCGCTCGGCGCAGATTTTTGCGATTGCCTGCGAGCCTGAAGGCGCGGCGGAAATCGCCAAGCGTTCGCGCGGCACCCCGCGTATTGCCAATCGGCTGCTTCGGCGTGCTCGCGACTACGCGCAAGTGCGCGGAGATGGACGCATCACCCAAGCCGCTGCCGAAGCCGCGATGCGCATGCTGAAAATCGATGCCGAAGGCTTTGATGAATTGGATCGCCGCTTGTTGCGCAGCATCATCGAGAACTTTGACGGCGGTCCGGTCGGTGTCGAGTCGCTCGCTGCCGGTTTGTCGGAAGAGCGCGGCACGCTGGAAGACGTCATCGAGCCCTACCTGATCCAACAGGGATTTCTGATTCGCACTGCCCGTGGTCGCATGGCATCGGCCAAGGCCTATCGGCATCTGGGGCTGAATCCACCGGCCCCGCGCGCCACTGATTTGTTCGACGAGAGCATTGATGCATGAGCATTGAGCTATGAGCGAGGCGCTCTCGTTCAGCTGGCCGCTACGGGTGTATTGGGAAGATACCGACGCTGGCGGGGTGGTTTACCACGCTAGCTACGTGCGCTTCATCGAGCGCGCCCGCACTGAGTGGTTGCGGACGCTGGGCGTGTCGCAGAGTGATTGGCAGGCGCGCGCGGATCGATTATTTGCGGTCAGTTCGGTGCAGCTGGATTTTTTGAAGCCAGCCAAACTGGATGATGCGCTGGAAGTTTCCGTTGAATTGTTGGAGTTGCGCGGTGCCAGCATGCTGTTTGCACAACAGGTGCTGCGACCAGCCGATGGCGCGCTGCTGCTGCGCGCCAAGGTGCGCGCGGTGTCGCTTGCGGCAAGCACCTTCCGGCCGGCACCGATTCCTGAAGAATTAGTTGCACTGATGACCCCGTTTTGCTTGAAGCACCGTTCCAGTCCTTTTGCGGAGTGACACTGATGTTTGAGCTCTTTCCATTGCGTCGTGTCTTGGCGTTCGTTGCACTCGCTTTCTCGCCGCTGTTGGCGATGGCACAAGACGCCGCGATACCTGCGCTGCCGGCTGACGCGGCGGCCGCGGATGCAGCAACCGCTGGCATTGTGGTCAGCAACGATGGTCTGGACGTCTTGTATCTGATTTTGCACGCCAGCATTCCGGTGCAAGCGGTGATGCTGATCTTGGTGCTGGCCTCGGTCGCTTCTTGGATGATCATCTTCCGCAAAAAGCAAGGCTTGGATGCCGCTGCGAAAGAAGCCAACACCTTCGAGGAGCGCTTTTGGTCGGGCGCGGACCTGTCCAGCCTGTTTCGCGACGCCACGCAAAAAGATCGCAATATCGAAGGCTTGGAAGCTGTCTTCGAGGCGGGCTTTCGCGAATTTGCCCGGCTCAGACAAAAGAAGGGCATCGACGCGCGCACCCAACTGGAAGGCGCGCAGCGCGCCATGCGCGCGCAGTTGTCGCGCGAAGTCGACACCCTCGAACACAACCTCGAGTTTCTGGCCACGGTCGGCTCGATCAGCCCCTACATCGGCCTGCTCGGCACCGTGTGGGGAATCATGATCAGCTTCCACAGTTTGTCCAACGTCAAGGAAGCGACCATTGCTACGGTCGCGCCGGGCATCTCCGAGGCCTTGATAGCCACCGCCATGGGCCTGTTTGCCGCAATCCCGGCCGTGGTCGCCTACAACCGCTATTCGACGCGGGTGGAGCGCTTAAACGTGCGCTATGAGGCGTTTGCGGAAGAGTTCAGCTCGATCCTGCAACGCCAGTCGCACGCGGATGAGCATTGAAGTGACTAGTGCCAGTTCCAGTTCCAGAAAAGCGCAGCTCATGCTTTCGTTGAGGAATTGATTCATGTCAGCCAGCTTTTCCGGGCGCAAGCGCCGGCACCGCAAGCTCAAGGCCGAGATCAATGTGGTGCCTTACATCGACGTGATGTTGGTACTGTTGATCATTTTCATGGTCACCGCACCCTTGCTCAATTTGGGCGTCGACATCGAATTGCCGCAGTCCAATGCCAAGCCGGTTGAGCAACAGAAAGATCCGGTCATCGTTGAGGTCACCCAAGACGGCCGTTATTTCCTCACCTTGCAGGGTGCCGCAGCGGAAGAAATCGACGCGCAAACCCTGCAGTTGAAGGTGGGCGCGTTTGCGCGCGCCAATCCCGAAGTGGCGGTACTGATCGCAGGCGATCACCGCGTCGATTACGGCACGATCTATCAGGGCATGGTGATTCTGCAGGGTGCAGGCGTGACCAAGGTCGGCCTGATGAGCGCGCCCGCTGACGCCGTCAAAGGTCGCTGATCGCACACCGATGGAACGACCCAACGACACCGCACGAGCGCTGGCGCTTTCGCTAGGCGTTCATCTGCTGATTTTGGCGGTGATCTTCGCCGGCATGCTGTTCTCGAGCACGACGCCGCCGTTGTCGGTGGCCGGCAGCCCGATGGAAGCGACCTTGATGAGCGCGCCGGCCAACTTCAAGCCAACCGTTCCCTCAGCGCCTCCCAAGCCGGTAACACCGGCTGCGCCACCGCCGCAACCGACGCCTACACCGAAACCACAAGAGGCAGAAACGCCGCCGCAACCGCAGCCACAAACACCGCCACCCAAGCCCGACACGCGCGAAACCGAGCGTGCTGCACAGCTGGCGCTGGATCAAGCCGCGGAGAAGGCCAAGCAAGAGGAAGTCGAGCGCAAACGGCAAGAGCAGATCGAGCTTGATGCGGAAAAGCAGAAGCAGGATGCGGAGACACGCGAGCGGCTGCGCGAGGAACAAGACGCGCGCGAAAAGGAGTTGGCTGATATCCGCCAACAACGAGAAGCGGCTGAGCGCGCGCGTAAACTGATAGAAGAGAAGCTCAAACAGCTGGAAGATCGAGACAAGCCCACCGCGCCCACCAATACGCCCACTGATGCGCCGCCGGCGACCCAACCCGGTAATCAGGGGCGCGACGATAGCTTGTTGGGCCGCTACAGCTTGGCGATTCAAGCGGCCGTGACGCAAAATTGGCTGCGACCAGACACCACCCGGCCGGGTGTTCGCTGCGTACTGCGCATCCTGCAGATTCCCGGCGGTGAGGTCATTCAGGTCTCTGTCAGCACGCCCTGTAATGCTGACGACCCCACGCGGCGCTCAATTGAGGCGGCGGTCCTGAAAGCGCAGCCCTTGCCTTACACCGGCTACGAGTCTGTGTTCCAGCGTGAAATCCGATTCAACTTCAAATATGACGGCGAATAATCCGATGAAGCGACTGCTTGCCTGCTTTTCTGCGACCTTTCTCGCCCTAGCGTTTGGCACGACGGCGAGCGCCCAAGGTCTCGAAATCGAGATCAACAAAGGCAATGCCGCGGCAACTCCCATAGCAGTGGTGCCGATGGAATATGTCGGCACCGGCGCATTGCCAGAGACCGATGTGGCCGCAGTGATCCGCGGCGATCTCAATCGCTCCGGCGCGTTCAACGCGCTCTCAGAAGCCGACGTGATCGAACGCCCGCAACGGTTCGCCGACGTCAACTTCGCGACCTGGCGTCTGCTGCGGCAGGACTTCCTGGTCGTCGGCCGCATGCTCGATGCCACCGAAGGCGGCTATCGGGTTGAGTTCGAATTGCTCGACGTCGCCAAGCAAGAGCCGATGCTGCGGCTTGCCTTGTCGGGCCGCTCCGGCAATTTGCGCGATGTAGCCCATCAGGTCGCCGACAAGATCTACGAAAAAATCACCAGCGTGCGGGGCGCGTTTTGGACGCGCATTGCGTATGTCACCGCCACCGGTCTGGGCCAAAACATCCAGTACGCGCTAATGGTCGCCGACTCCGATGGCCACA
>JANNWF010000646.1:0-1874 GCA_031408455.1 Pseudoxanthomonas sp.
CGTCGCGAACAGTTCGCTGAATCAGCCGCTCTCGACCGCCGCGTGGCCGTGGCAGTCGGATCAGACCTACTACGTGAGCTTCGTGAACACCGCCGTGGGGACAATTGAAAGTTGAAAGACTCGCCCCGGTGAGGCGGAAAATTTCTCGCGGCCAATGGGCCATCCGCTGATGATCCGGTCGCCATGCCCGAGGATGAAATTTCCCAACCACACGACCGCTTTTTCAAACAAGTCTTCGGTCGCCAGCAGACTGCCGCCGCGCTTTTCCAAGCGTATCTGCCGGCCGAACTGGCGGTAGCGGTCGATTGGACAAGTCTCGAACTGGTATCCGGCTCGTTCGTCGATGCTGCGCTGCGCAATCGCCAGAGCGACCTGCTTTACCGGGCGCGGATGCAGGAGACGACGGTGTTTCTCTACTGCCTCTTTGAGCATCAACGGCAGGTCGATGCGTGGATGCCGTTGCGGTTGCTCGGTTACATGCAGCGCATCTGGGAAGAAGCACTGCGCGCGCAGCCCAAAGCGATCCGCCTGCCGCCGATCGTTCCGCTGGTGCTTTATCAAGGCGCGCAGCGATGGTGCGCGCCGACGCAGTTTTTCGATATGATCGAGGCACCGGCAGCATTGCGCGAGACGCTGCGGCTCCACCAGCCGTGCTTCGAGCATTTGCTGCTGGATCTGTCGCGCTTCTCGGCGACGGAGATTCGTGGCGATGTGGCGGGGCGTCTCGGCTTGAGCCTGATGAAAGCGGTCGCAGAAGACCGGCTTCCGGAATGGATCGAGGAGTATGGCTCGCTGCTGCACGAGATCTTGCGCGCGCAGGATGTCACCGGACTTTTCGAGGCGTTGCTGCGATACTTGTTTGCTGCCGACACCCAGATGGATTATGAAACGGTAAGGGTCGCGATCGAGCGATCCGCAGCCACCGCAACCCGAGAAAACATCATGAGCTTTGAACAACAACTGATCGAGAAAGGCCGGCAGGAAGGCCGGCAGGAAGGCCGGCAGGAAGGCCGGCAGGAAGGCGAATTGATCGGCACGATCCAGACGCTTCAGCAGGTGCTTGGTTTGCCGGTGAGCGACCGTGCGGAACTCGCGCGGAAGCAACCCGGCGAACTCGAGCCCATCGCGGAAAGTCTCCGCGCCCGGCTGGCTGGATCGAGAGGGTAATGGTGGGTGGGACAGGCCGCCGATGAGGGGCGAGAGAAGTCTTCGATTCGTGAATTTTCCAGTGACAATGACGCGACTTTTTCGCTGGGCAGCGCGACCAGCGGCGGGACGATCGGCGTGCTGCCGAGCCTCGATTTTTACACCGGCACGGTGACGACGAGCATCCCGGCCACCAGTTCGTGGTGTATCAGATTCCCGTGCCGCCCGAGGCGACGCGCTTCAAGGTTTCCTCGACCCACGCGAGCAACGTGATCGTGCGCATGGAGCAGGGCACGCTGCCGGACGCGACGGGGACGCAGCACCTCGTTTCCACCGTCGCGAACAGCTCGCTGAATGAGCAGCTCTCGACCGCAGTGTGGCCATGGCAGCCGAATCAGACCTACTCAGTGCGCTTCGTGAACACCGCGGCCACCGCGCAAGCCATCACCTTCACCCTGAAAGGCAAAAACGCGCTGACGGAGGACTCGGATAACGACCGCCTGCTTGATGCGAGGGAGTTGCAGTACTACCCCAATATCAACAGCTACAACGCAACGAGCGACATCGACAAGGACGGCGCAAACAATCTGGCGGAATGGGCGTTCAACCTGAATCCCACGCGGCCCGACATCGCGGCGCTGACGCCGGGCACCAGCACCGCGGGAATGCCGGTGGCGCGGCTGACCGGGAGCCCGGGGAATCAGCGCCTGACGATCGAATTCATCCGC
>JANNWF010000647.1:0-2070 GCA_031408455.1 Pseudoxanthomonas sp.
GTGGCTGATCTGGTTGCGCTACCTGCCCAGGCCAGTGCGCCGCCAGCCGCAGCCTGCTGTTGCCTGATGCGGTTGTTGATCGCCGGCTGCGGCGATCTTGGCACTCGGCTGGGGTTGCTTTGGTGCGAGTTGGGCGGCCGCGTGGTGGCACTGCGACGGCGGATTGATGGCCTGCCCTCCTGCTTTGAGCGCGTGGCGGCCGATCTAAGTCAGCCGCTTGCATTGGGGTTGCTTAGCGGTCACTTCGATGCGGTTGCCTATTTGGCAAGCGCCGACGCGCGCACTCCGCAGGCCTATCAACTCGCTTACGTGGATGGGTTCAAGCACCTGTTTGAAGGCTTGTCGTCGCCGGTGGCACGCGTGCTGTTCGCCTCCAGCACTGCTGTTTATGCCGAGGATGCAGGCGGCTGGGTGAACGAGGGCTCAAGCACGCAACCGACGGCCTTCAATGGACAGGTCTTGCTGCGCGCCGAACAGCAGGCATTTGAACTCGCCCCGCAGGCCACAGTGCTGCGCTTGAGCGGTTTGTATGGTCCAGGTCGCGAGCGCATGTTGGCGCTCGCGCGGGCGGGCGACGTGGGTACCCTGCGCTGGGGCAACCGCATTCATATCGATGACGCTGCAGCTGCGCTGTTGCATGTTTTGCAACTACCGCAGCCACCACGAGTGCTATGCGTCAGCGATGATCAGCCCGCGCGTGATGACCTCGTGCTCGCGTACCTGCGACGGCTGCTGAATTGGCCTGTGCCGGTCGCTCTTGAGAGCAACTCCACGGCCACCCAATCTGCGGAGTGTGGCCGCCGCGTCAGCAATCAAAATTTGCGCGCAACCGGTTTCGTGCTGCGCTATCCGAGCTACGCCAACGGCTACTCCGCTTTGCTCACCCAATAGCCCGCGCTGGCAGCTTTGCTATAGTCCTGCGTCTAAGCTCTCTGCCCGTCATCTCTCTAATAGCACCTACCGTCTCGATGTCTGACCACGTTCGCAAACTTTGTCTATTGGGTGACTCAGGCGTTGGCAAGTCCGCCATCGCTGCGCGCTTGGGCGCATCGCCCGCGACGCGGCCGGACGGTTTGTGGGTGCATTACTGGACCGCACCGGAAGGCAACATTCCGTGTGCACTTTGGGATTTGCGCGGCCGCTCTTCGCTGGATTCGCTAAGCCAAGCATTTCTCGCGCACGCCGATGGCTTTGCGCTGATTGCCGATGCCGGCAACCACGAAAGCATCCAGGCCGCCTTGCAGGTCGGGCAGATGGCTGCCAAATTGATCGGCGAGCGACCGCAAGTGCTGATCCTCAACCAGTTCGATGGTGCCGTTTGTTCGGCTGAAGTGGCAGCCATGTTGGCGCCGAATATCCCCGCGTTTGTCGTCTCAGCGGGAACCGGTGAGGGCGTCGAGGCCGCGTTTGCACACTTGGCGCAGGCCGTCTCCACCGTTTGATCGCGGTCGCAGGCGATAGACTCCGCGCTAACGCACAGGAGACACCCGTGACCGACTATTACGCCGAGGCCTTAGTCGCCTTTCGCGACTTGCTGGATCGCGCCCGCGCCAGCGGTGATCCCGAACCGACCGCCATGACCGTCGCCACCAGCACGCCCGACGGCCGCATTTCTGCGCGCACCGTGTTGTTGAAAGGGCATGACGAACGCGGTTTGGTTTTCTACACCAACTACCGCAGTCAGAAAGGTCGCGAACTTTTGGCGCATCGGCAGGCCGCCCTGCTGTTTCATTGGCGACATATCGACCACGGTGTGCAGGCGCGCTTTGAGGGCGTTGTCGAGACCGTTAGCGACGCCGAAGCCGACGCCTACTTCAGCTCGCGCCCACGTATGAGTCAGATCGGTGCCTGGGCCTCCGATCAATCGGCAACGCTGGACTCACGTGCGACGTTTGATGCCCGTATCGACGAAGTCGAAAGGCGCTACGCCAATATGCCTGTGCCCCGCCCCTCGCATTGGTCAGGCTTTCGCGTCGTCCCTGATCGCATCGAACTCTGGTTCGGCGCCGAGTTTCGTCTGCACGAGCGCTATTTGTACGAGCGCTTTGATGATGGGGCGTGGGGTAAGAG
>JANNWF010000648.1:0-8553 GCA_031408455.1 Pseudoxanthomonas sp.
AGAGCGGGGCCTCTAGGCTCTTGTAGAGCGGAGCTTGCTCCGCTGCTCTCGAAGACCCAGCCTATTAACCCATCAAATCGTAAGGCCCGCCCTTTTCCAGCGCGCGATGATAGGCCGGCCGGGCGTGAATGGTGTCGAGAAAACGCTGCAAATTCGGTCGCTTGGAGAAGCCCAAACGCGCGCCCGCGGCCTCGACCGGAAAGCTCATCTGGATATCGGCAGCACCGAACTTCTTGCCGGCAAACCAGCCGCTGTCCTTTAACTCGGACTCCAGATAATCAAAGTGCAGCTTGAGCTGCGGGCTGACGAAGCTCGTCATCACTTTGTCGGCGATGGCGCGCGCGACGGGGCGGATGAAAAACGGCATCGGTGAGGTTTTCAGCTTGCCGAAAATCAAGGCCAGCAACAGCGGCGGCATCGCCGAGCCTTCCGCGTAATGCAGCCAGTAGTTGAAGCGTACCCGTGCCGGGCTATCCGGAGCCGCCGAAAGTTTGCGTGCGCTATCGAAATGGTCGACCAGATATTCAACGATCGCGCCCGACTCGGCCAACACCAAGCCATCGACTTCGACCAGCGGTGACTTGCCGAGCGGATGCAGTTTCTTCAGCGCAGGCGGTGCCAGCATGGTCTTGGCATCGCGCTCGTAGCGCACGACTTCGTAGTCGAGGCCAAGCTCTTCGAGCAGCCAGAGGATGCGCTGCGAGCGCGAGTTGTTCAGGTGATGGACGCGGATCATGGGTGGGTCAGGTGCCAGTATTCAGGTTGCCAAGCATGGGCCAATTCTGGGGAAACTAGGTCAATGCCCGCCATCGGCCACGCCTGCAATTTCCGCCGCCCGGCTCACTGGTCGGGATGACGCAAGCGAACGAAGCGAGAACTTGCTGTCTGTAGACGGCTCGACGCACGTGGGATTGCTAACGACAGGTAGACACCCGGGCGAAAGCCGGGCGAGTGACCACTAAACTGCACATCCACTCGTGAAGTTGATCGCCGTGACCACTGACCTTGCCCTCGAAACATTGCTGTTGCCGATTTTCGATGGCCATCTGCCATGGCCGACAGAAGGTGAGGCGTTGTTTCTGGGTGCGCGCGATGGCTGGCCGCTACATCGTCAGCCCTTGCCTGGCCTGGTCTGCGAAAGCCAGTTCAAGCCCGAAGTGGACGTGTTGCAGCGCTCGGGCTTGACGGTCGTTCAAGTTGCCGATGCTGCCACTCGCTATCCATTGGTCCTGCTGCTGCCGCCACGACAACGCGATTGCGCGCGGACGCTGTATGCGCGGGCGTTGCAGAATTTGCAGCCGGGCGGCGTGCTGTTGGTGTGTCAGAGCAATGCCGAGGGCGCGAAGTCGGGCGAGATTGACCTGTCGCGGTTGGCAGGCGCGTTGACCGTGATGTGCAAGAACAAGTGCCGCGTGTTTTGGACACGCCCACACGAGAAATTCGACGAAGTGCTGCTGGCTGAGTGGCGCGAGTTGGATGCGCCGCGACCGATACTTGATGGCCGTTTTCTTAGTCGGCCCGGCGTATTTGCGTGGGATCGGATCGACCTCGCCTCGCAACTTTTGGCCGACCACTTGCCCGCCGACCTCGTCGGTGATGCCGCTGATCTCGGCGCTGGGTTTGGTTTTTTGTCGGCAGAATTGTTGCGTCGTTGTCAGGGCATTCGCTCACTGCATGCGTACGAAGCCGACGCGCGCGCGCTGGATCTTGCGCGGCAAAATCTGCTCGCGCTTACCGACAAAATCGCGCTCACCTATCACTGGCACGACGTCACCCAGGGGATTGCGGAGCGATTCGATGTGATTGTCAGCAACCCGCCGTTTCATGCTCAGCAAGCGGCCGAGAGGCCGGATATTGGCCGCCGGTTCATCAGCGCGGCGGCGGCGGCGTTGCGACCAGGTGGGCGCTTGTGGCTGGTCGCCAATCGTCACCTTCCGTATGAAGCAGAGCTAGTCAACGGCTTCTCCAAGGTTCACGTGGTCACCCAGCAAAACGGCTTCAAGGTGGTCGAAGCGATCAAGGCCACGGCGTCGCCGTTTGCTGCCAAAGCACGCCAATGAAGCTGCTAAAACTGATCGCGAATTTGGGCTATGGCTCGCGCCGCGAAGTCAGCGAGTTGTTTCGTTGCGGCTGCATCACCGATGCGGCGGGCGAAGTGCTATATGCCGATGACACCATCGATCCGGCCTTGGTGCGGATTGAGGGTGAGCCACTGGACCCGCCGCCGGGCCTGTTGCTACTGCTGCACAAGCCGGTCGGCTACACCTGTTCGCACAAGGATCACGGGCGCTTGATTTACGACCTGCTGCCGCCGCGCTTTCGGCTGCGCGATCCGACGCTGTCCAGCGTCGGTCGCTTGGATCGCGACACCAGCGGATTGTTGTTGATGACCGACGACGGTCAGTTGTTGCATCGCATCGTCGCGCCAAAATCCAAGCTATCAAAAGTCTACGAAGTGAGTTTGGCGAATGACCTTCGCGGCGACGAGGCGGCGACGTTCGCGAGCGGTGGGCTGATGCTGGAGGCCGAGAAAACCCCGCTGCTGCCAGCGCAACTCGAAGTCATCGACTCACGCCAAGTACGACTGACCTTGCACGAGGGTCGTTATCACCAGGTGCGGCGCATGTTTGCTGCAGTCGGCAATCACGTCGAGGCCTTGCATCGCAGCCGGATCGGTGGGCTGGGCCTGGACGCGCTGGGCAGTGGCGAGTGGCGGGTCTGTGGTACGCAAGAGCGCGCCCAGCTATTTGGCGAAACGCGTTGAGCCGCGGTTGTGCGGCTTGCTGACGCGTGAATGGTGCAGTGAAAAAAGCGAGACTCGCGAAGCAAGGCTGGTCCCGAACCTTACTACTCTCCACCGTCATTCCGGCGAACGCCGGAATCCATGATGGTGCGACGCGGCTGACGTGGATTCCGGCGTTCGCCGGAATGACGGTGCCTGTGTGGGCTCGACTGTTCGAACAGTATTGAAGTTACCCCGCAAACCCCAGCTTGCGACTTAGCTCGGCCAATCGCGCCTGCATTGCATCGTCGATTTCTGTTGGCTTGATCTTCTGGATGATCGATCTCAGAACTCGCACTTCGTTCTGATCGAACTGGCCATCGCGCTCGGCAATTTCGACCAGTTTGCCGAGTTCGTCAGCATCCAACTTGCCGTCATTGGCGAAGCACTGAATGGATTTGAAGGAAAGTTCGAGGTAATCGCGGCTCTCAGGCATGGGGCGCTCCGTCAGGGTTGCTTGGCTGGGGCTTGGGTGGTGGTTGCTGAGGTTGCTGGCACGCGCGCAACGGCGCTGACATCGCGCGCCGCTTTGAAGGCATTGCCTTCGTACCAGTTCGGCCATTGCTCGCTGTTGGCGAGTTCATTGCCCAACTGATACAGCGCCAGCATGTCTTCGACCATGCCGCTCAAGTCCCACGAGGCATCATATTCATCAGAAGGCTGGTGATAGCGGTCTTTGACGTACTCGGCTTGCGCTTGCATGCCGTACACCTCGCCTTTCTCGAAATGATCGACGCCGCCCTTGGCATACAAGGCGGGCACGCCGGCCTTGGCGAAGTTGAAATGATCCGAGCGGAAATAGAAGCCTTTCTCCGGCGCCGACTCCGGACGCAGGATGCGCGCTTGGCGCTCGGCGATCGGCCGCAACAAATCTTCCAGTTCCGAATTGCCCATGCCAGTGACGGTGAAATCGCGGCTGCGCCCGATCGCGGGCAGGTTGTCCAGATTGACGACAGCCACCGTTTTCTCCAGCGGCAGCAGTGGATGCGCGACGTAATACTTCGAGCCCAGCAGTCCGGACTCTTCCAAGGTCACCGCCGCGAACAGCAGCGAGCGCGCCGGCGGGGTTTCGCGGGTCACGAAGCGTTCGGCGATCTCGAGAATGCCAGCGACGCCGGTGGCGTTGTCGGAGGCGCCGTTGTAGATGGTGTCGCCGGTCAGGCTCGGATCGATGCCGAGATGATCCCAATGCGCCATGTAGATGATCGATTCATCGGGTCGGCTGGCACCTGGCAGCAGGCCCACGACGTTGCTGGACTCAGCAACGCTGATCTCGCTCTTCAAATCGAGACTCAGGGTGCTAGCCAACGGCACCGGCTTGAAGCCCGGCTGATTGGCGGCTTTGCGCAGCGCGGCAAAGTCGAGCCCGGCGCGTTCAAACAACGCAGTGGCAGCCTCGGCGGTGAGCCAACCCTGCGCGGGCAGACGCGGCGCCGGGTCTTCCGAGGCAGGCAGGTCAAACTGCGCGCCCTTCCAGCCATCGCCAATCACGTTCCAACCGTAACCCGCGCCCTCCGTATCGTGAATGATCAGCGCGGCAGCGGCGCCTTGCCGCGCGGCCTCCTCGTATTTGTAGGTCCAGCGGCCGTAATACGTCATCCGCTTGCCGAGAAACAGCTCCTCGTTGCCAACATGGAAGCCCGGATCGTTGACCAGCATCACCACAGTCTTGCCGCGCACATCGATGCTGTAGTCGTTCCAGTTGGCCTCCGGCGCATTGACGCCATAACCGACGAACACCATCTCGCTGTCTTCGATCAACACCTTGGGATTGCCGCTGCTGGTGCCGATCACCATCTCGGTGGACAACGCGAGCCGCGTGTTGCCGCCACTGTGTTTCAAGTTCAGTTCGGTACTGGGATCGGCGGTGGTCGAGACCATCGGCACGCTCTGCGTGTAGCTGTCGCCATTGCCGGGTTTCAGGCCGAGGCGCTTGAATTGCTGGACCAGGTATTCGACCGTGAGTTGCTCGCCTTTGCCACCCGGCGCACGGCCTTCAAATTCGTCAGACGCAAGCACTTTGACGTGCTGGACGATGTCTTCGGCGGAAATTTCCGGTCCAAAGGAATAGTTGCCAGCGGCGGCGGTGGGCGCGACTGCAGCGGTCGGTGCAGCATCCGTTGGCGGAGTGGAGGCTGGCTGACAGGCGGCGAGTAGCGTGGCGATGGCGCAAGCCAGTGAGGTCAATACGATGCGCATGCGAGTGGTCGTTGTTCGATTGAGCGCCAGATTGTAGCGGTGCCGGCGGCCATCGGTTCGTGGCAATCCTGTTCGCTCGGATCACATGGGCGCCGTTACTCTGGAGACTTCAGTGCCGACAATGCGATGGATCGATCCCACGATCCTGCCCAGGATCAGTCATTCCCATTGATCCGTTCGACCTGAGGTATCGCAGGCCCAGCGATCAGCATGCAGATCGCGGCGGGTGCTTCGATACGTCGAAGACGTACCCTGTGCTGAGCCTGTCGAAGCATCAGCACGAACGGCCAAAACTCGAGCCAGCAGCATTGTGTAGCGTGTTCGCTTCGAATGGGATGCGCGCAATCTGGTAAAAAGCTGCGGCGCGCGCGCGTTGTTTACGCGCCCGATCACTCACGAGGAGCTTGCATGCGTATCGCCCGGATCGTTGTTGTTGCGTCCATCACCGTCGCAGTGGGGCTGGCAATGTGGCAAGCCTTGCCCAGCGCGCCGGCGGCCAAGCTCAACATGAAGCCATTTGGCGGCGATTTCTGGGCGCATCGGGTGGCGTATCCGACCATGCAGTTCAGTCCAGGTTGGTATGTCGATGCCAAGGACGAAGACGCGCGCGTGGCATCCGCCGTGCCCAAGGGTGACTTCAGCCACTTTGCGCTGAGTCGCTCGGCATCGCCGTTGGCGCTGGATCCCGATACCTGGACTGCTATCGGTCCCACGCCCTTGATCAACAATTCCAATGGCCCGTACGGCATGGTCAGCGGCCGCGTCAACGACATCGTGGTCGATCCGCGCGGACCGGACGCCGGCGGCTTGCAGACGGTTTACGCGGCCTCCGATGGCGGCGGTGTCTGGAAGAGCAGCAATTGCTGCGGCGCAGGTACGACATGGGCGGCAGTCACCGACCAACCACAGATCGCCAGCAATGCCATCGGCGATTTGCACATCGATCCCAATAACCCGGATGTGATCTACGCCGGCACTGGCGATTTGCGCTATGGCTCGTTTTCGTTCGGTTCCTCCGGCTTGCTGAAAAGCAGCAATGCGGGCACCACTTGGCAGGTGCTCGGTGAAGGCATATTCAACCCGTTTTATCCGCCATCCAGCGCGCTTGGATTTCCGCAGTATCAGGCGATCGGCAAAGTCGTCACCGATCCCAACAACTCCAACACCGTCATCGTCGGCACCAAGACGGGTCTTTATTTTTCGTATGACGGTGGCAGCAACTGGTCGGGGCCGTGTTTTACCAATCCGCATGGCAGTCAACGGCAAGACATCACTGGCCTGATCGCTGTCAATCGTGGCGGTGGCAACAGCGTGTTGTTCGCAGCGGTGGGCACTCGCGGCAACCCGACGCCGGTGCAGCCTGACTTGGCCAATCTTGGCGCCAATGGCGTTTATCGCACGGCGATGCCGACCGCGGGTTGTCCGGCGCTTGCCGATTGGAGTCTGCGTGACAGCGGCTGGCCAGTCGGCACGGCGGATGGCAATCCTGCGGGCAAGGTGCTGGGCCGCATCGAGTTGGCGATCTCGAACAGCGATTCCAATGTCATGTATGCGATGGGTTCGCATGCCACTGCCAGCAACGTGTTGGGCGTTTGGCGGTCCGCCAATGGCGGCGACAGCTGGACGCAAACCGCCACCGGCACCAGCGTGCAAGCCAACAGTTGCGGCAGCGCCGCCAACGGCGGCGGGCAGATGTGGTACGACGCCAATCTCACGGTAGATCCCAATGACGCCAACACGGTGTTGTTGAGTGGTGTCGACCTGTATCGATCAAGCAACGGTGGCAGCACGTTTCAGAACATCACGTGCGGCTACAGCGGCGGCAACGTGCACGTCGATCACCACGCCACTGCGTACTTACGAACCGCCGGCGGCGGCTACAACAGCGACGCCGTGCTGACCGGCTCGGATGGCGGCGTGTACGTCACCAACAATGCGCGCTTTGGTAGCGGCGGCACCACCGCCGCCAATCGGCCGACCTACGCCTCGCTCAACCAAACCATCAACACCATCGAGTTCTATTCCGGCGATATCAGCGAGAACTTTGCTGGCAGTGCGTTGCCAGGTGCCAGCGGCGGTGCGCAGGACAATGGCAGCTCATATGCGCGCTGGTCCTCGGGCAATCCGGGACCAACGACGTGGACGGTGCGTAACGGTGGTGATGGCATCTTCACCCGCATCGAGCCGGTGTTGCAGCAGCGTTGGTACTGGTCCAGCCAGAACGGTGGAGTGACGGTATCGGCCAGCGGCCCCGACAGCACAGTGCAAAGCGCGACCCCACAAACCACGCCAGCCTGGGGCGGCGATGTGTTGAGCTTCGTGATGCCGTTTGAGTTGTATCGCTATGGCGCGCTGGACGCGCCTGGCAGCGGTTGCACGGCCGCGCTCGGCTGCACCTACATGATCGCGGGCACTACCCGCGTATGGGAGACCCTGCAAGGCGGCATCCCGCGCACCAGTTGGTATGCCAACAGCCCCAACTTGACCAAGGGCACCTTGGCCGGGCGCTCCTTCATCAATCAGTTGAATCACGCGGTGAAGACCCCGCGGGTGGCGATCGCTGGCACCAATGATGGCAACGTCTGGGTCGGGCACGGCATGAATCAGGGCGCTGCGGATTCGGCCACCTGGACCAATGTCACTGCCAGCAATGCGGTGCTGCCGAATCGGCCGATCATGGACGTCGCCATCGATGTGGCGAGTGCCGCCACGCCTGATTCGGCCGCCGTTGGCTACGCCGCATTGGGCGGCTTCGATCAGAACACCCCGACCACGCCGGGGCACATCTATCAACTGACCTGCAGCAACGCCTGCAGTACGTTTGCGTGGCGCAACATCACCGGCAATTTGCCGAACATTCCGGCCAACAGCGTCGCCTTCAATCCCAAGCTGCCCAATCAGGTGTTTGCCGGCACCGACTGGGGCCTGTACTACACCGACGACGCCTTCGCCGACACCCCGCAGTGGTTCCGCTTCGACAACGGTCTGCCGCGGGTGATGATCTGGGACATGGCGATTGATCGTAGCTTCAGCACGCTGGCGGTGTTCACCCGTGGGCGTGGTGCCTGGGCGTGGCCACTGCCCGGCGCGGTGCGCGCGCCGGATGTGTTTTCGAATGGGTTTGAGTGAGTAACCTGCACGATGCTTGAGAAGCAGCTGAGCAAGTTCGCGCGCTGCGCGCACCGGCTTCGGTAGAGCGGTGCTTGCTCCGCTGCCGTTGACGTGTAGTCGACTAGCGCTCGACTTCCAAGGTCTTCGCCGTCGCCCCCGTCACCTTGCCGATCTTTGCGCTGGCATCCACCAGCAGTTCCACGTCGCGCTCGAAAACCAAATCGCCTTCGACAACGCTGTTGGCACCGATCACTATTTTCGGATCGCGTTGGGTGCCCATGCTGAACCATGAGCCCGACGGCTTGCGCACAATGATGCCGCCCTTGACCACGCTGCCGGCCAGCAATTCGATGTCGCCGCTAACGGTCTCGATCCCTTTCCCGATTTGCGCCGTGGTGAGTTGAATCCCACCATTCACGGTTTCCACGCCGCCAATGACGCTGCTGCCGGCGGCCATTGAG
>JANNWF010000649.1:0-1806 GCA_031408455.1 Pseudoxanthomonas sp.
CGATCGGCCGCTGCAAGTACTGTTCTCGACGCCGCCACCAGCGGCTGTCGTGGCCACCCGCGAGGGTGTTGTCGAAGGTCGCATCGAGAACGGACTGTATCGTTATCTGGCGATTCCGTATGTCGCACCTCCGCTAGGCAATCTGCGTTGGCGCGCTCCTCAGGCGCCGCTACCACGAGCCAGCGTACTGCGCGCCGTCACTCGCGGGGCATCATGCGCGCAGAACGCGGTCGGTGAGGGCATTGCGCAGTCCGATCTGGGAATGCGCAGCGAAGACTGCCTTCAGCTCAATATCTCCGCGCCGCCATCGTCGCCGGCTGGCGGCTTGCCGGTGATGGTCTGGATTCACGGCGGCGGCTTGACCCAAGGCTCGGCGGTTGAAACGCGGCTCAGCGATGGACGCCTCGTCTACGACAACGCGGTCTTGGCGGATGATGGTGTGGTAGCGGTTTCGATCAACTATCGGCTCGGCCCGTTGGGTTTCTTGGCCATGCGTGAATTTGCCGGCGAGGCAACCGACCATCCCACCGCAGGCAACTATGGCCTGCTCGATCAAATCACCGCCCTGCAATGGGTGCGCGACAACATTGCGGCCTTCGGCGGCGACCCGCGGCGGGTGACCATCTTTGGTGAATCGGCGGGTGGTCGCTCCGTGTGCGCACTGATGGCAAGTCCGATGGCGAGCGGCCTGTTTCATCGGGCCATCATCCAGAGCGGCGCCTGCCCGGTGAGCTTGCCGCAGTTGGATGCCAGCACCACCACGCAAGCCTCAGCCTTTTCGCAAGGTGATCGCGTCGTGCAGAACGCCGGTTGTGCCAGCAGTGCCGATCGCAAAGCCTGCATGCGCAGCATCGGTTGGCAGACCTTGATCGACGTGACTCAACCCAGCATCGGCATCGGCCGGGTGGGTGAGAATTTCGGTCATATTGATGACGATTTCGCGCTACCGGTCGCGCCTGGCGTGGCATTAGCTTCTGGCAGTGCTGCGCCGGTGCCGCTGATCGTCGGCATCAATGCCGATGAGATGACGACCTTGCTGGGTCCCGCCTTGCAACCCGCCACCCCGGCCGCGTATGAAGCGCTGTTGCGACAACAAGTGGGCGCAATCACCGATCAAGTATTAGCGCTGTATCCAGTATCCAATTACGCCACCCCGACGCTGGCCTATGCAGATCTCGCCGACGACATCGGCTTCGCCTGTCCAGCGCGGGCGTTTTCGCTCAAGCATGCCAATGCGGGTCAGCCGGTATACCGCTATGTCTACACCCACGTGTTTGCGCAAGCCGCAGCACTGGGTGCATTCCACGGCGCCGAGATCGGTTTCGTGTTCGGCCCGGGCGCAAGCTTCAACGCCGCGCAAATTGAACTGAGTCAACGAGTTCAACGCTATTGGACCCGCTTTGCGACCACCGGCAATCCCAACGGCGGCACCGACGTCGTTTGGCCACTGCGCACCGCCACCCGTGACGTCGCCCTCGAACTGGATGTCG
Source organism: Pseudoxanthomonas sp. (assembly GCA_031408455.1). Lineage (GTDB taxonomy): Bacteria > Pseudomonadota > Gammaproteobacteria > Xanthomonadales > Xanthomonadaceae > JANNWF01. The sequence goes on from JANNWF010000649.1 coordinate 1,491, forward strand.
TCGCCCGCGGAAACATCAGCGACTACCGCAAGCTGTATTGCGATTTTTGGTCGCGCTATATCGTGTTTTGAATTGCTTGGACTTGTTGTTGACGCGTGTTGACGCAGTCTCAGTGGAGCGAAATCGCTTGGGAACATTGGAGCCGAAGGAAGTCCACTTTGGTGCGGCCTACCTGCCCGCCGGGATCGGCCGCCAGCCCTGCATGGCGCAGCCCCATACCAAGGGTGGTGTCGAATTCACCGTAGCAGCTCCGTTTGGTCAGGATGATCGCCGCAGCAGTTGTTCAGTTCGCAACAGTGCGCGACCAGCCGGACCG
>JANNWF010000650.1:0-19520 GCA_031408455.1 Pseudoxanthomonas sp.
CTTCCTGCTGACGGCGTTTGATCGTTGGCGCATCGGCGGCGCCGGCTTCGCCCGCAATCCGCGACCGATATTCCGTTTCGACTATATCGACGTGCGCCGCGTTGGCCCTGGTAGTTAAGCGCGCGCATCCGGCCTGATCAATTATCCAAACCCTTCAACTCATCCGATGCGTCTCCCGGAACTGCGTCCCGAACAGCTGATCGCGCTGGCGATCCCGCTGACTTACATGGCGATGGTCGCGGTCGAACGTCTCGGCCGCAGCGGACGCGAATGGCCGGTGGTGCGCCACTGGGAGCTGACTGGGATCGCCTTTTTCCTGCTTCTCGGGTTCGTCAACAGCGTGGTCGGCGGAGTCTGTGCGAGTCTGTTTGCCGACGCACGGCTGCTCGATGGCCGCGGACTCGGTACCGTCGTTGGTGGGCTGATCGGTTACCTCGTGCTGTCACTGGGAAACGCCGGCTTGCATCGCGCTTACCACCGCGTGCCGTGGCTGTGGCGGCATGTGCACCGATTGCACCACGAGCCGGCACGGCTCGGCGTTGCCGGGGTGATGTATCAGACGCCGTGGGAGATGGCGGCGAACGCGCTGTTGTTCGTCGCGGTGACCGTGTTCGTGCTGCGGCTGTCGCCGGCGGCGGCGATGCTGTGCGCGTGGCTCGGCGCGTTCTACGGCATGTTCCAGCACTTCAACATCCGCACGCCGCGCTGGCTGGGCTTCCTGATTCAGCGTCCGGAAGCGCATGCCGAGCACCACCGCTACGGCGTGCACGAACACAACTACAGCGACCTGCCGCTCTGGGACCTGCTGGCCGGCAGCTGGCGCAATCCGCGCGATTTTCATAGCGATGCGCTGGGCTTTGGCCAGTCCGACCCATGAAGCCACCGGTCGTCTTTCCACGGCTGCGCTGGTTCGCCTGCGCCTGGCTGTTGGTGTGGGTGCCGGTCTACCACGACGCCTACGGCGCCTGGCACTTCCTGCAACTGTGCAATCTTGGCGTGCTGGTCGGCGTCGTCGGTGTGCTGCTTGGTAGCCGCGTGCTGCTGTCGAGCCAGGCCGTGGCATCTCTTGTGATCGCGCTGCTGTGGCTGGCCGATGTCGGCAGCCGACTCCTGAGTGGTGAGCATCTGCATGGCGGCACGGCCTACATGTGGGACTCGGCCATTCCGGTCGCGGCGCGCGCGCTGTCGCTGTACCACCTCGGGTTCCCGCTGCTGATGCTGTATTGCATGCGACACACCGGTTACGACCCTCGCGGCTTCATTCTGCAGTGTCTGCTGGCAGCGGCAGCGATCGCGATCGGAATCTCGTTGGCACCGTCCGCGCACAACCTCAACTACACCTATGTCTGGCCGGGTGCCGCGACCCCGCACGCGGACCCGCTGCTGCGCTCCTTGCTCGCGTGGGCAATGCTGATCGCGTTGTTCTATCTGCCAGTTCATTTGCTGCTTGACCGAACGTGGTGGCGGCGATCACTGGACCCCGCTCGCGCTACGCCCGCCAACGGCCGGGCGCTGGGCGACGTGCAAGCGCGCTGAGACCTTCGTCACCTGCATCAACAAGGCTTAGACTGGGGACGGTCTCCAGCTGGCCTACCGAGCATGCTCGCCGATCCCCAAAGACTGATCGCCGCCGCCGCATTTCTGCCCTATCTCGCGCTGGCCGCATGGGATGGCTGGCTGCATGAAAAAGCACGCACGGTACCCAAGGTCGAGCAAGCGCTGCACGCGGCGCTGTTTTTTTCGGTGTGTGCGGTGTTGTACGGCGTGTTCACCGGACAGCCGCCGTGGGCATGGTCAGGGCTACTGGTATTCAGCGCCGCTGGCCTGCTGGACGAGTTTGGCTTTCACGCTGCATTGGAACGGCGCGAACGCCGCCTGCACCATGCCGCCTACCTCTGCTTTGCCGGCTTCGTCTTGGTCTGCTGGTGGGTTGGAATGTTGCCGTGGCCACTGCCCTGAACCTGCAGTTCGCCTATGCCTTCATGGTGCTGCTCGGGCTGGTGCTGCTGTTGTTGCTTCGGCCAGCGCGCCAGTATTCGAGCCGTGAGCGTGGCCAGTACTGGCGGCTGCAGGCCTTCACCCTGATCGCCGCCCTGCTGGGGGCGAAGTTCGCCGTGCTGATGGGCGATGCGCTGTGGCCGCTGCGGCCGTTTCACGACTGGGGCGACCTTCTGCTCTCGGGCCGCTCGATCGTGGGCGCGCTGCTGTTCGGCTTTCTCGCTGCCGAACTGGCCAAGCCACTGTTGAAGTACCCGCTGCCGCCGAACGACCGCTTTGCGGTCATCCTGCCGTTCTCGATCGCCACCGGCCGCATCGGCTGCCTGATGGCTGGCTGCTGCCTCGGTGTCGAGATGGACCACCTGCCGGCGATGCGCGCAGCTGATGGTGTCATGCGGTTCCCGGCGGCACTGGTCGAGATGGGCTTCCACCTGCTCGCTGGCGGGCTGCTGTTGATGCTGTGGCGGCGCCGGCTGCTGTCAGGGCGACTGTTTGCGCTGTATCTTGTGCTCTATGGCGTCTTTCGCTTTGTCTCCGAGTTCTGGCGCGTCACCGAGAAGGCCTTTGCAGGGCTGTCGGCCTACCAGTGGATGGCGCTGGCCATGATCGTGGCGGGTGCGGCAGCCCTGTGGCTGCGCCGTGAATCGAAACCGTCGGTGCCGATGCCGGCATGGGCGGGGACATGACGACGAACGACAACATGCCTACACCGGAAGGACCGAGTCTGTTCGTGCGCATCCTCATCGGGCTGCTGACTGCGGTGGGCGTACTGGCCGGGCTCGCGGTGCTGGCCGGGTTGTTGGTGTTCGGCACCTGCTTGCTGCGCTAGCTTGCCACCCGCCCGATGCCCATGAATCCGGTCACCGCCATCAAGCGTCAGCTGCACCGCGACATCGTCGCTGATCCGCTGCTGCACGCCCGCGTGCTCAATCTCTACCTTTGTGGCGAGGCCTATCCGCACGCATGCGACGATTATTTCCCGGTCGACCACGTCGCCTGCCCGGCGCTGGCCGGGATGATGCGCAGCCACATGCAGGACGAGGACAAGCACATCGCGCTCTACGCGAAGGCGATCAACAAGCTCGGCGCCGAGGTGCTGGAACTGCCGGACGCGGCGCTGTTCAACCATGTTATCCGCGGGCACACGCCCAGCCCGTGGAGGATCGAGGCCGGCATGGACCGCGACCAGCGCAACGACCGCATCGCCAACTTCATGGCGCATGCGCATTTTCTAGAGAAGCGCGTCGCTCGCTCGCTCGAATTCCATCTCGACGCCTGCGCGCATTCTCCATCGCCTTATCCGGGCAAGGCGGTATCGGCGGTGCTCGCCGACGAGCAACGCCACGTCAGTTACACCCTTGACGCGATCTTCGAACTGGTGCCGCGCCAGTGCGGCAGCGACATCCTGGCCGAGCACGCGCGCGCCGAGCACAAGGCCAATCTGGACTTCTCGTCGGCGCAGCTGCGGCGACTGCTGCGGGAGGAAACCGAGCGCTGGCCCGCGCGCCGCCGACCGTTGTACCGCGGCTGCAGCTGGCTGATGCGCGGGGTGCTGGCCTGTGCCTAAGTCCATTCCATTCCGCATGGAGCAGACGTCGGCGCCGCTGTCGTTCGACCAGCGCCTGCAGCGCATCGCCGGGCCGCTGCGCGAACAGGACGAGGCGCAGGTGCGCACGCAGTTCAGTCTGGCCGCGGGCGACCGGTTGGTGAAGACCACGATCAGCTTGTGCCCGACCTGTCTCGCACACGTGCCCGCCGCGGTGCTGGAGCGCGACGGTCGGGTGCTGATTCGCAAGGCCTGCCGCACACACGGCGCAAGCGAGGCGGTAATCGAGAACGACGTGCGCTTTTACCGCACCTCCAGCAAGGATCGTTGGGGTCGCACCTATGGTGTGAGCGAGCGGCTGGATATCCCGGCGTTCAAGGGTGGTTGCTGCGCGCCGGGGCAGAGCTGCGGGACGCCCGCTGAAGCACCGCCAGTACAGGATTTCGCCGACCAGCAAGGCAACAAGACCTGCACGGTGCTGGTCGAGATCACCGACGCCTGCAATCTCGCCTGCCGTGTCTGCTATTCGGACTCGAAGGGCGACCGCATCCTGCCGGTGGCGGCCTTCAAGGCTCATGTCGCCGCGCTGCTGCAGCAGAAGCAGCGGCTGGATTCGGTGCAGGTCACCGGTGGCGAGGCCAGCCTGCATCCGGGATTCTTCGAGATCGTTGAGTGGTTGTGCGCCCAAGACGGCGTCGGCAAGGTCTACTTGCCGACCAATGGGCTGCTGTTCAATCGACCGGGCTTCGCCGAACGGCTGCGGCCGCTGCGTAGCCGCATCCTGGTCCTGCTGCAGTTCGATGGCCGCGACGAGGTGGTGAATCCGACCTTGCGCGGTGCCAAGCCGCAGAAGCAGCGCGAGCGATTGATCCGCACGCTTGATCGCGCCGGCATCGCGATGCAGCTGACGATGACCCTGAGCCATGGCGTCAGTGAGGCCGACATCGCCTGGGTCGTTGCCCAGGGACTTCGCCACCGCAACGTCCGATTAGTGGCGATGCAGCCAGCATTCTTCTCTGGTCGCTACGAGTTGCAGGCAGAGGCACAGGCGCGGCTGACGTTGAGCGACTGCGTCAAAGGCGTGGTTGCCGGCATGGCCGGCAAGGCCTGCGCCGAGGACTTCATGCCGATCCCCTGCAGCCATCCGAACTGCGGCTGGGTCACGCTGTTTGCGCGCCGCTTCGGGCTGGTGCACAACATTGCGCGCCACGTGGATCTGGATGCAGTGATGATCGACGTCGCTTACAAGACCCTGCTGTCCAAGTCCGAGATGCAGGAGATCGTCGGCACCCGCGGTCCCTGGCACCAGCGCCTGTTGGCGCGATTGGGGCGTAAATTGGTGCGGCCGCAGGACGTGTTCGGCATCGCGATCAAGCCGTTCATGGATCGCTACAGCTACGATCAGGATCGGGTGTCGGCCTGCTGCCACCACATCCTCGACACCCACGGCAATGCAGTGTCATTTTGCGAATACAACGCCCGCTTGCGTGCCACCGACAGCTGGCAGGCGTTTCCGCGGTTGGCACCTGCCTGACCGGTGCATGACAGGCCGACCACTCATGGTCGGAATCGAGCGTCACGCCAGCCGGGGCGGGCTCCCCGGTCTCGGAGGGGACGTGCGGCCGGGGCCTTGCTTGGTTGATCAGATCGTCAGCGCGGCACATCAGGCCGCTGCAAGCCGCGCGGGTTGAACGGCACACGCAGGCTTGGCAGATGTTCTTCGTAGCAGCCGAACCAGTCGTAGCCATCCACCTCTGAATCCTGCCGAAAGACACTCATGTGCCCCTCGCAGGCGCGGCCTGAGGAGTTCGCCAGACGCACGCTACCGTCGTCATCGCCGGGTCGGCCGTGGTAAGGCGCTTGGCTGTACAAGCCCAGACCGCCCTCAAGCAGGTGGTAGCAGCCGTCGGTGACCGTGAAGCTGGCATAGGGACAACCGCCGGTCCCGCATTCATCCGCGTGACCGCGATAGAGATCCTCGTGCTCGCGCACCGCGACCAGAGTCAGCCCCTCCGAGATCAGTGCTTGCGGTGAAGTACAAGTCGACGAACCCACCGCTGCGACGAGGATACGTCGCGCAAGAATGCTGTCATCGGCGTCGAGCGCAGAGGGATCGGTCAAGTCGATCGGCTGCTCCTCGCCAACCACGGGTGACAGCGGAGAAAACGCCGAGACGCCGTGCGCGTTGAACGTCGCTACGCGAAACCGCCAAGGTTGGTTCGCGTGGTATTCGAACACGCGTGCGTCCGGATGCAAGGCTGCCGCCAGGTCGCAGTCCGACGCCGTCGCCTGCGGCCAACAGCGCTCGATCACGATGCCGTTGGCGCTGGCGTCCACCGGGTCCCAGGCCAAGTCAATCACGAAGCCAGTCTGGAAGCGCGCCGAGAAACCGGTGACTGGCGACGGTGTTGCTGCGGGTGAAACATCCGCGAAGCTGCCGCTGGGCGGGCTTGCGCGCAGACTCGGCGGCAGAGCGGCGCAAAGTGATGTCAGCAGCAGTGCCCACAGCGGGGCGCGCGACCCACTGGCGCGGCGTCGATTGATGGTGTCGGCTGGCCGCCGCGTGTCGTTGTAGCGGTGGCGGTTGTCCGTCATGCCGCCCATTGGGGGCCAAGCGCGCCTCGGCGGTCAAGTCGAACTGCGAAACATCAACTTCTTTCAGGGCGAAAGCGCGAGGGCGCGCATGGCGCCCTCGCGCAGTCGATCAACCTTTCGCCTGCGACTTGCTGTCAACTTCGACGTCGACCTCAACATCATGCTCGTCGTGATCGAAGTGCATGGCCGCGTGCTTGGGGTACCAACGACCTTCGACCAGCACCAGATCGTGCTCGTGCCACACCGGCGCATCGAACAAAGTGATCGTGGTGCGGACGCGCGCGGTTTCGCCTTCGATGGCCAGCACTTCGACGTTGAGTGAATCGGCGACCTGGTCGAGATCGATGCCGTACAGCTTCACCGCTTGCTTGGCCGCCACCAAGATCGGTCGGGCACGGTCGAGCACGGCTTCCAGCGGCATCGCCTTGAGTTGATCGAGGTCGGAAATGCCGGCGCTGCGGGCGGCATTGGTGAGCAGGGTCAAGGCCTGACGGAGCGTGTCTGAGCTCAAGAAATCCGTCGTGCTGGCCCAGTGCTGGATGGCGGGGAATGCCGCTTGCATTGCCGCCCGTTGCTCGTCGGTGAGCTTAGTGTCGGGCGAAGTGATGGCCATGTGCATCGCGCCGAATCCCATCATCAACGCACCGGGCGCTTGTGGCCGTGCCTTCACCAACTCGGGCTCAAAGCCCTCCATCAGGGTATCCACCGCGCCGGGACCGGTGAAGCGTGCGAGTTTCTCCGCGAACTCGGCACGTTCTTCGTCATCGACCTTTTCCAGTTGTTTGAGCTCGTACAGCAAAGTGATCTCTTCCCACTTGGAAGCCGGCACTACGGCTTTCGAAAGCCCGACCACGTCGGAGGCGCGGAACAGCCAGGCGAGATCTTCGATCTGCCGCGCGGGGTCGGGGATCCTGGTGGCGCTTTGCGTTTGCGCAACCGCGCTGCGCGCTTCGACAGGCATCGCCGACAGGCCGCCGATGATGCCGGCAGCCAGCAGGGTGAGGGACAGGAACTTGGCTTTCATACGCTTGCTCCGCGGGTTTGGAGCTTTAGTGTCCTACTTATCTATATCACCAGCACGTGTAGGAAGTACTGGGTGTGAAAGACTTACTGCGGAGTTCTGCTCGGGGTGGGGCTCCGCAACGCCACTCGATTGGCAATGCGAATTGCACCGCGACCGGCCGCCTTGGCCGCGTACATGGCGCGATCGGCCGCTCGCAGCAAGTCATTGACGTCAATGGGCTCGTCACCGCCAAAGGCAATGCCGATGCTGGCGCCGACCGCAGCCCGCTCTGGGCCAAGTTCAATCGGCGCTTGCACTGCATACAGAAGTCGCTCGGCAATCAAGGTGGCGGCATCCGCATCGTGGCCGGCCTCGGCCACCAGCACGAACTCATCGCCTCCCAATCGCGCCAGCAGGTCGCCGCCGCGCGCGCAGCGATTCAGGCGTTCGGCGACTTCCACCAATACGCGGTCACCGGCCTCATGACCGAGACGATCATTGACCGCCTTGAAGCCATCCAGATCGATCATCAACAACGCCAACGCCGCGCCGCTGCGGCGCGCGCGATGCAGGGCGTGATCCAGATGCGCGTACAGCGCCGCGCGATTGGCAAGTCCAGTCAAAGGATCGTGCATCGCCAGCTCACGCAGTTGCTCGTTGGCCTTCGCCAATTCTTCGGTGCGCTCGGCCACTCGCTGTTCCAGTTCGCGCTCATTTTGTTGCACCGCGACCAGCATCTGCGCCTGTGCCGCCAGTGCCTCGGCTTGCGCCTGCGCTTTCTCGCGTTTGATTTGATTAAAGCGCGCCGCCAACGCAAACGACAGCAGCAGCATTTCCAACGCCGAGCCAATCTGCATTCCGTAAAGCGTCACCGCATTGGTCGGGATCAAGCCGAAATTGCGCAACGCCATCAGCAAGCTGCCGACCAGAAACACGCCCCAAGCCAGCACGAACAAACGTGCGCCCGGAACCCCGCGCCACGCACACGCGACGCCACACGCCAGCATCACCACGCAACTGACGATGCCAGCCGCTGACATTGCCTGCACACCGGCCTGCACCGAACCGAACAAGGCGATGGCCAGCACGCCCAGTTGCATCACGGCACACGCAGCCAGCATCCGATGCCAACCTGGCGCCACCCGCCGAGTGCCCAAGAACGTACGCGTAAACAACGGTGCCAGCAAACTGCACACCGCAATCCCCAGCGGCAAGGCGCGGTTGTTCCACGCCGGCGAGTCGGGCCAAAGGAACTGCGCGCCCAAGCCATATAGCGAGGCCATACCAACGCCAAAGCTGGTCAGCAGCGCGACATACAGCAGGAAGGCGCGGTCGCGCAGGGCGATGAACAACATCAAGTTGTACAAGCCCAAGGCGAGCAAGATGCCGAAGTACAGCGCCTGCGCAACGTAGGCGGCTTCGCTATGCGTTTGGAACTCGGCGGCTCGCCACAACGAGGATTGCAAGGTCAGACTGCCTTGCGACTGCGCGCGCAGGTAAAACGTGCGCGATTCGCCGGCCAGCACATGCAGTGGAAATACCGGATTGCGATGCGCCAACGCGCGTTCGGAAAACGCGACCGCGTCGCCACTTCGCCAGTGCCCGATAGCGCCGTTGGCAGGCCGCTCGAAGAGATCGGCTTGATCCAGTGAGGCGTAATCAATCTCCAATCGCCACTCGCTGCTTCGCTGCAAATTTGACTGCACGCTGAGCCGCAACCACACCACGTCCCGCGTGTAGCCCAGATTGAGGCCGCGAGCACTCGCCACCGATTCAAAGCGATCGTCGGCCGCCATCACTTCGTCGACGCTCAATGCGCCACTGGCATCCCGAAACACCGCCACATACGGCCACAACTCAACCCGCGTCGCCGCATCGTCCAGCCGCAATGGCGGTTGCGCCAGCACTGGGAGCGCAATCAGCAACCATACGCAAAAGCAGCTGACCAAATGGCGAATCAAGGCTTCGCAACCCCGGCGGGTGTTCGACCTCCGATCATCCCATTCGGGATTGGCGCTTGCCAGCGCGGGGTGGTTGGGTTTGCGTTGGCGGCGCGTTGGTGTTCGCTATGAAACCCAAGCCGAGGGTACTTATCGTTTCGACCACCTTAGCTCCGCGAAAAGCTACCCCACCACCTCCCCATCCACCACGACCACATCCGCCGGTCGCCGCGCGAACAACCCCACGCTAACCACGCCCGCGATTTGATTGATCTCGCCTTCCAGCGCGACCGGATCCAGGATGCGCAGGCCGTGCAGGTCAAGCAACCAATTGCCGTTGTCGGTGACGACGCCGTCGCGCCACACGGGCTGGGCACCGAGCAGGCGACACTGACGGGCAACGTGGCTGCGGGCCATTGGGATCACTTCGACCGGTAGCGGAAACGCGCCCAACAAGGCCACTTGCTTGCTGGCGTCGATGACACAAACGAATTTGGCGCTGGCCGCAGCGATGATCTTCTCGCGGGTGAGCGCGGCGCCACCGCCTTTGATCAGGCGCCGGTGCGGGTCGCACTCATCGGCACCATCGACATACAACAACAGGGGTCCGTAAGCATTCAGATCGAGCACGCGAATGCCGGCGGCCTTCAACAGCGCGGAGCTTTGTTCGGAGCTGGACACCGCGCCTTCGATGCGGTCGCGCATGCGTCCCAAACCGTCAATGAAGTATTTGACCGTTGAACCGGTGCCGACGCCGACTACGCTGCCCTCTTCGACGTAACTCAAAGCGCGCTCGGCGGAGCGTTGTTTGCCTGCTTCTTTGCTCACCTGTTGCTCCTGCTTCAACTTGAAGATTGGTCGGACGTGGCGTTTGCGCCCTCCCCGATGTTCGGGGAGCGATGCCCTTCCTGCTTGCAGGCCAGAGGCCTGCGAAGGGCTGAGCGCGCAACGCGCCGGATGGGGAGGGGCTAGGAGGCACATTGCTTTTCAATTGGCATGGCGACCTTCAATTTCATAATTTCGGAGAGCTGGTTGCCATGACAATTTCAAGCTTGAGAATGTAACGCCACTGAGTAGCGCTCACCGGCAGCACCGATAGCCGATTGCCGCGGCGCAACAAGGCAAAATCGCCAAGCTTTTCGGCGTGTTGCTTGAGTTCGTCGAGTGAGATATTGCGCGCCAAGCCGCGCTCGTACCCGATATCTACCAGCAACCAACGCGGTGCAGTGAGCGGGCTACCGGGGTCGTGGTAGTCGCTTTGCGGATCAAACTGGGTGGGGTCTGGCTTGGCCGCACTCGCCACCGTTGCCAGGCCGACGATGCCCGGTTGCGCGCAATTGGAGTGGTAGAACATCACCCCGTCGCCAACACGCATTCCGTCGCGGATGAAATTACGCGCCTGATAGTTGCGCACGCCACTCCAAGGCTCCTGCCCAACACGCGCAAGATCAGCGATCGAGAACTCTTCGGGCTCGGATTTGAGTAACCAATACTGCGGCTTGCGCGGGGTCGGCATGAAGACTGGCTCAGCTCACAAAGATGGTGCACGGGCGCGCAGTCTCGCATCTTGTAGATGCATCGCAACTTCTCCTTCCCGCGAGCCTCGCAAACAGCGGCCGAGAGTCATGCTGCGTGCTCTATCGCAACATCTTGATGACTAGAACTTCTCCTTCCCGCCACCGACACAACCGGCGACGGAGGGTCATGGTGCGTGCTTTATCGCAACATCTTGATGAATAAAACTTCTTCTTCCCGCGATCCTCACAACCGGCGACAATGCCCTGTTGCGTTGTCCCCCAACCACTGATCGCATTCGCCACGGCGAGGCGGCATTCATCCGGAGGATTCATGACTATTCCCGTACTCACCCCGCCGCCGGGCGGCGCCAAGATCACCATCACCGATGGCATCTTGCAGGTGCCGAACAACCCGATCATTCCCTTCATCGAGGGTGACGGTACCGGGCGCGATATCTGGGCAGCGTCGGTGCGGGTGCTGGATGCGGCGGTGGCCAAGGCCTACGGCGGCACGCGGCAGATTCACTGGATGGAAATCTACGCCGGCGAGAAAGCCAACAATCAGTTCGGAACCTGGCTGCCAGAGGCCACCGTGCAGGCCTGTCGTGACTATCTGGTTTCGATCAAAGGGCCGTTGACGACGCCGATCGGCGGTGGCATCCGCTCGCTCAATGTCGCCCTGCGGCAGATGCTTGATCTGTATGTCTGCCTGCGCCCGGTGCGCTGGTTCAAGGGCGTACCCAGCCCGGTGAAGAATCCCGGCGCGGTCGAGATGGTGATCTTTCGCGAGAACTGCGAAGACATCTACGCCGGCATCGAGTTTGAAGCTGGCAGCGACAACAACAAGAAGTTCATGGCGTTCTTGCAGGAAAACTTCCCGAAAGAGTTCGGCAAGATCCGCTTTCCTGAATCCTCGGGTATCGGCATCAAGCCGGTGTCCAAGGACGGCAGCGAGCGCTTGATCCGAAGCGCCATCGAGTACGCGATCAGCAATAAGCGTAAGTCGGTGACCATCGTGCACAAGGGCAACATCATGAAGTACACCGAGGGTGCCTTCCGTAACTGGGGCTACGCCTTGGCCGAACGTGAGTTCGCCGATCAGGTCTACACCTGGGACCAGTGGGAGCGGACCAAGGCGGCCTCCGGCGAGAAGGTCGCCAATGATGAGCAAGCCGCGGCGATTGCGGCGGGCAAAGTCATCATCAAAGACGCCATCGCTGACATCACCTTGCAGCAGGTGCTCACACGGCCAGCCGAGTTCGATGTCATCGCCACCCTCAACTTGAACGGTGATTATTTGAGCGATGCACTGGCCGCCCAGGTCGGTGGCATCGGCATCGCGCCCGGCGGCAACATCAATTACGCCACTGGGCACGCGGTATTTGAGGCGACTCATGGCACCGCACCCAAGTACGCCGATCTGGACAAGGTCAACCCGGGCTCGGTGATTCTGTCGGGCGAAATGATGTTGCGCTACATGGGTTGGACCGAGGCGGCCGACGCCCTGATCCGGGCCATGGACGTCGCCATTGGCAACAAGGCGGTGACCTATGACTTCGCGCGGCAGATGGACGGTGCGCGTGAGGTCAAGTGTTCGGAGTTTGGCGATTTGCTGATCGCGTCGATGTAAGGCCGCAGTACCGTTCGAACCACGGGATTCGCGAGAATCGCGTGGCTGAGTAAACCCACGCGGCGAGCCGGTCTGTACGCTTGCTTGCCGCCATTGTTGTTGCTTTGCCGGGCATTTGATTGATGCAGGGCGGCGGCGCAGCGGCTTGACGGACATGGCGATCCGCCTCTCCGACTTGTGGATGTCCTACCCGCCATGACCATCAGCAAAAGCAGATTGCTTCCTAACCCCTCCCCGACCCGTCCGGCACAATGTGCGCTCAGCCCTGCGCGGGCGAAGCCCGCAAGCCGCAGGACATCGCCCCCGAACATCGGGGGAGTTGAGAACTGAACACGCCCTTCATTCCCGGCAACTCGAAACGCGATGGCTTCCCAGCAAACCTTTCTACCCAGTGTGCCTCCGACCAGCGGCGATCCTTTGGTGCGGCGGTATCGCGCCCTGGCGCCTGCTGATCAAGCCTTGGTCGAGCTATTGGTACTGGATCCGCGTCCGATTGCCCCCGGCATGCTCGCCGAACTGTTGCGCTTGTGCGCGCCCGAGCCCGAGTGGGCGTTGGCGAAGTCCAATGAAGTCAGCCAACGCTTTCTGAAGCTGCGTGATTTCATCTCGCCGTCGCGGGCCAATGAATTGCGTCCGCGGCAAGACGTGCCGATTTGTCGGGCGGCGGTGCGCGGCTTGCTGCTGAGTGGTCGCGCGCGTCGGATCGCCGAAGCCTTGGTCGACGCCGACGTGATTCGCAAGGTGTCGTTGCTGGAATCAAGCTTCGATCACGCCTTGCGCAATCGGGTGCGGATCGCAGCCTTGCTTGGCGGCATGCGATCGGATCGCCTCGCCTTGGGTGGCTACTACGACCGCGAGCCGACCGAGAACGCGATCCGCGACATCATCACCTTGTTTGAAGACGACGATGGCGCGGCGGTGGGGATGATGCCGCCGACCCTGGCCGCGCGTCAGCTAGCCCATTTGCTGTGGCGGCAACTGCTTTTCCCCGACGCGCGAGCACCCGCCCTGTACGACCGCGCGCTGGCCATGCTCGACGACGTGGACAGCCAGCCGGTGGTGTGGCTGCCGCTGTTTGAACATGCGGTGCTGCGCGGCGATCAACAACTCGCAAACCGACTTGACGAGCGCTTTATTGCAGCGAAGTCATATGCCCAAGCGGCCAGCGCGTTATTAAACGATGCCGCGCCTGCGGTGGCACTGCCCTTGTTCGAGGCGGGTTTGAAACTGCTGCGCAAGGTCAATGGTCCACGCACCTTGCCCATGCTGTTGACCGGCAAGCTGCATTTGGCTTGTTTGAGCATTGCCGATGCGCCGCCGCTGGTTGAGCGGCGGCAGAAATTGGCCGCGATACGCGACACGTGGACCGAGTTGGAAGGCGCATTTGGCGTGCAGGTGTGGCAGCTCTACACGCAGGCCAGCGGCGCGGGACGCGCGTTTGTCGAGCCCAAGCTGCCACTCGAGGCTCGTGCCGATGATTGGTGGTGGCTGGCGCTTTTGTTGCGCTGGTCTGGCCAGCCCAGTTCGAAAGAGCTGCACGCGAATGTCCAGCTGGCGCGCAACAATGCCGAGCTCGCCGGCTGGAAGTGGCTGGTCGCGCAGATCGACAGTTTGGACGACCAAAATCCAGCCGCGGTGCCCGCACTGCGCGATTGGGTGCGACCGCAGCCGGTGTGGCGCAAGGCCATCGATGCGCTGGCCAGCGCCTTGGCCAGCGACAGCGGCAAGGCGCCGAAATCCGCGGCCGAAGGCCACTCGCGCTTGCGCATTTTGTTGTCGCTGAAAGAGGACGATGCGCGCAGCGGGATGGGATTTGAAGTCACCGAACAACGGCCACGCGGCGACGGGTTTACGACCGGACGCAACCTCGCTACGCCGGCGGGTTGGCGTGGCGCGCTAGAGCGAGTGGCCCCCGACGATCCCGATCACCGTTTATTGGCAGCGATGATTTCGGCCCCGGCCGACGGCTATTACGGCTACGCCGCGTCATCGCGCGTGGTGCAAGCGCTGATTGAGCATCCACGCGTATTTGTCTCGCAGCCGCCACATGCGCCACTCAGGGTGCAGGCAGGAGAGGCCGCGCTGCGCGCGCAGCGCTTACCCGACAAGCGCATCAAGATTGCGATCACGCCGGCGCAGGCGGCGCTGGGCGAAGCGTTCTTGATTCGGCGCGGCGACGTAGTGCACATCTATCGTCCCGATGCGACCTTGAAGCGGATCGGCGACATTCTTGGCGAGGGGCTCACTTTGCCGGAAGAGGCCGTCGGCCCGCTGTTGCAGTTGTTGCCTGACTTGGGTCGCAAGTTGCGCTTGGATGCGGATCTGGCCGACTTCGGCATTGTCGAGCGCGCCGCCGAAAGTGGACTGGTGGCGCAGCTGGAAACCTATCGCGATGGTCTGTCGGTGCGCATCGTCGTCTGTCCACTGGGCGATGCAGGCCCCGCCTTGCCACCGGGCGAAGGAGCAGAGAGCGTGCTCGGAACGGTCGATGGGTTGCCTTGCCGTGCGCTGCGCGACCTCGTCGCTGAGCGCCACGCCTTCGCCGCTTTGAAGGACAGCGGCCTGCTGCCAGACACGCTGGATGCCGGTGAGCGGATGGAAGTGGAATCCCCCGACGCCGCGCTTGATCTTCTGGGTGCCTTGCAGCAACAACCCAACCTGACCTTGGCGTGGCGCGCCGGCAAACCACTGCGCGTATCGCGGCCGAAAGCCGAAGGCGGCCTGCAGGTCCAGGTCAGCGCTCAGCGCGACTGGTTCGCGGCCAAGGGTGGCTTGGCGCTGGACGATGGCAGCGTGATTGCGCTATCGGACGTGTTGCGCGCATTGCCATCGGCCCAAGGTCGCTATCTACGCCTGGATGGTGATCGTGTGTTGGCACTGGACGGCGAGTTGCGGCGCCGTCTGCAGGTGTTGCGCAGCTTTGCCGACGAGCGCGGCAATGTGCAGGTGCCGAAGACTGCCGCCTTCGTGCTGGAATCGATGCTCGACGAGGACAGTCAGCGCGACCATGCCTTCCGCGAGCAATTGCAGAAAATGGAGGCAGCGCAAGACCTGCGGCCGCCACTTCCCGCCGATTTCCAAGCCGAACTGCGCGACTATCAAATCGAAGGGTTTCACTTTTTGATGCGACTGGCGGCGTGGGGCGGCGGTGCCTGTCTGGCCGATGACATGGGCTTGGGCAAAACCGTGCAAGCACTGGCGCTGCTGTCAGCGCGGGCAACGCTCGGGCCGGCATTGGTGATCGCGCCAACCAGCGTGGTTGCCAACTGGCGCTCCGAGGCACGCCGCTTTGCGCCCAATCTGAGCTTGCGAATGTACGGTGACGGCGACCGTGAACAGGCGCTCGCCGAGCTTGGCAATGGCGATGTGGTGATGGTGAGTTACGGCATGCTGGCCAGCAATATCGAAGCCTTCGCGGCTATCCGATTTGCCAGTCTGGTGCTGGACGAAGCGCAAGCCATCAAGAACTCGGCGACGTTGCGCGCGCAAGCGGTGCGGCAGTTGAATGCCGACTTCCGCATGGCGGCCACTGGCACGCCGCTGGAAAATCATCTGGGCGAATTGTGGAGCTTGTTTCGAGTTCTAAACCCCGGCCTGCTGGGCTCAGAGGAGCAGTTCCGGCGACGCTTTTTGCAGCCCTTGGAGCGCGATCCACGCGCGCCGCAACGCGAGACCTTGCGCCGATTAATTGGCCCGTTCCTGCTGCGCCGAACCAAGGCCGAAGTGCTATCCGAGCTGCCGCCGCGCACCGAGATCGTCATCAGCGTCGAACCCAGTGACGGCGAAGCACGTCTGCTTGCCGCCCTGCGCCGACAAGCCGTGCAAGCAATGGCGCAAGGCGCAATGCCAACCGAGCAGCGGCGCTTTCATATCTTGGCCGAGCTGACTCGTCTGCGTCGTGCTGCTTGTCATCCGATGCTGGTGGCGCCGGAATTGGGGCTGACCAGTTCTAAGCTCGAACAACTGGTCGAACTGGTGCGCGAACTCACCGACAATCGCCACCGCGCGCTGGTGTTTAGTCAGTTCGTCGATTACTTGACCTTGGTGCGCGAGCGGCTGGATGCCGAGGGCATCAGCTATCGCTATCTCGACGGCAGCACGCCCGCCAAGCAGCGTGAAACCGAAGTGGCGGCATTCCAAGCGGGCGAAGGCAGCGTGTTCCTGCTGAGCTTGAAAGCGGGCGGCGTCGGATTGAATCTGACCGCGGCTGACTACGTCATCCATCTCGATCCGTGGTGGAATCCGGCCGTCGAGCAACAAGCCTCCGACCGCGCCCACCGCATCGGTCAAACCCGACCCGTTACCGTTTACAAATTGGTGCTGGCCGGCAGTATCGAGGAACAAATTCTTGCCCTGCATGGTGCCAAACGTGAACTGATCGATCAGGTGATTGGCGAACAGGCGACGGCGGCGGCGATCAGCGTGGATGAGCTGTTGGATTTGTTGGGGGACTGAGAAAGCAGGAGCGGGGCTTTGAAGAGCAGAGGCGGGGCTCTGAGGAGCAAGAGCGGGGCTGGGGGCTGGGGTGCTTTGTAGAGACTTCGCCGCCGCCCATTGACTGCGTAAGTGCGCCCCAGCCCCCAGCCCCGCTCTTGCTCCACAAAGCCCCGCTCTTGCTCTATAAAAAGCCCCGCTCTTTCTCACGAGACCCGCATGCCCTACACACCCATCGTCGCCACGCTTGGCTACGTACTCTCGCCTGATCGTCAACAGGTGCTGATGATCCATCGCAATGCGCGCCAGGACGATGAACACCTCGGGAAGTACAACGGCCTCGGTGGCAAGCTCGAACCGTTGGAGGACGTCGTCGCTGGGATGGCGCGCGAAATCAAGGAAGAGGCCGGCATCGACTGCGTGGACATGCGTCTACGTGGCACCTTGAACTGGCCCGGCTTTGGCAAGAACGGCGAAGACTGGCTCGGCTTCATCTTCCTGATCGAGAGTTTCACTGGCACGGCCCACACCGAAAACCACGAAGGCGACCTTGAGTGGGTGCCGCTCGATCAACTGATGCAATTGCCGATGTGGGAAGGCGATAGGCACTTTCTGCCGCTGGTATTTGACGCCGATCCGCGCGCCTTTCATGGCGTCATGCCGTATGCCGGTGGGCGGATGCAGTCGTGGCAATTCAGTCGGACGCTCTGATGTAGCTTGGATTGCGCGTGCAGCGGCTTGGACCGCCGCTTGCACCAGCCAGGTAGAAATCGGTTTAGCATGCCGAGGTCGGCGCCAATGTCAGCGGCCGATACCACCCGCTGGAGTGAATCCATGAGTCGTCTACCTACCGCTTTTCGGTTAACCCTGTTGACGTTGCTGACTGCTGCCGTATGCCCCGGAATGGCGTTGGCGGCAGCGGAAGTCGAAGCCGATGCGGCTCCTGCTGCACAGATCGATCCGCGCATCAAGAAGGCACTGGAAGCCGAGAATCTTGAATTTGAGGTTGACGCGAAGGGCGATGCGAAGGTCGTGCTGCGCTTCACCGACGATAACGACCGCACCCAATTGGTGATCGTGCAGACCGGCACCTACACCTATCGCAACACCGAGTTCCGCGATGTATTTTCGGCGGGGCTGAAAGCCGATGACGCCAAGGGATTGGACCTTGCGTTAGCACGGCGCCTGCTCGAACAAAGCAGTCGCTCCAAGCTCGGCTTTTGGGGAATCGAGGATGGCGTGGTCTGGTCGATTGCGCGAATCCCGGCTAACGCCACCGCCAGTGCGCTCAAGGAAGCGATTGATTTCGTGGCTGTGAGCGCCGATGACCTCGAGAAAGAGAGGCTGGGTACTGACGAGTTCTAGCAGCCTTTCGACCTCGTGTGGTCGAGGCAATGGTGACCGGTGTTGGGACGGTCGCTTGGCGATTTGTGGGCGAATGGCTGCGCGGATGGCCAAGAACTGACCGAACTTCAATCGACCTCATCAGGGAACGCGGAAACGCTTAGCCAGCCTAGCCCAGCCGAATCCTACCCACTGCGAGACATGACTACAGACAGCGGACGTCACCTTAGCCCGCCAGTCGGAGTCCTGCCGCTGCACTGCGCGTCAACATCACTCAATGCATAACCTCAAGGGCGACTCCATGATTGACCCCAAGCGTCGCCGTCGTTACCTGATGATCAGACTGTTCACGGCATTTTTTGCGGTTCTGATGGTGTTTGCGCTGGTCTTCTGGTGGTGGTGGGATTTCGAGCCTCAGGACTTCGACGTCAGCCAACACGCACAGACCCGCGCCGCCAAACGCAGCCAGCCGGTGGTGGTTGGAACCGTCATGACCGAGACCTTGATTCGGGTGGCGGAAACATTGCTCGACAAGCGTGGCGGCTACCTGTCCAACGATTACCTGCCGCCCGGCGTGTGGATGGATAACGTGCCCAACTGGGAGTTTGGCGCGCTATTGCAAGTGCGTGACTTGGCCAAGGCCTATCGCAACGAGTTCAGTCGCTCGCAAACCCAAAGTACCGAGGACGGCGACCTGCTGGAAGCAGATCCACTGTTCTCCACTGCCTCGGATCGCTGGCTCCTGCCGTCCGCTGAAAACCAATATCGCAAGGCCATCGCTCACTTCGAGACCTATTTGGCCAGGCTCGGTGACAGCGACGCTTACGACGCCCAGTTCTATGCCCGAGCGGACAATCTCACCGACTGGCTTGCCGTGGTCGAAAAGCGGCTCGGCTCGCTGTCGCAGCGATTGTCTGCAAGCGTTGGTCAAGTGCGTGTCGATACGGACTTGGGCGGCGATGCCCGAGCCCGCCAATCCACGCCGGCCGATCCACAACAGGCGATCAAGACGCCTTGGTTGCAGGTTGATGATGTGTTCTACGAGGCCCGCGGCAGCACGTGGGCGTTGCTGCACTTTCTGCGCGCCGCCGAGCACGATTTCGGACCCGTACTACGCGACAAGAATGCCTTGGTGTCGCTGCGCCAGATCATTCGTGAGCTGGAGGAATCGCAACAGCCTCTGGGTAGTCCGATCATCTTGAACGGCGCTGCCTATGGCTTCTTCGCCAATCACTCACTGGTGATGGCGAACTACATTTCTCGCGCAAACGCCGCGATCATCGACCTGCGTCAATTGCTGGAACGCGGCTGACGTGGCGCGCCGGCCTGGCCACGGCGCTCAACCTTGCTTCCTCCACGCCCGAATGACGTGGGGTGCTAGGAGCCTGTCGGACTTAGGTGGTCGAGGCGATAGTCGGCTGCGTGAGGACAGATTTTCGGCGATTTGCAGGCCCATAGCAGGGCTATGGTTCAAGAATTGCCGGAAATATGGACCGCGCAGGCGGATTTTCGC
>JANNWF010000651.1:0-6620 GCA_031408455.1 Pseudoxanthomonas sp.
GCGCCTTTCCCCCGAGCCCGGCTCCGCTGCTCGGCGCGATGACGGGACCCAAGGTCAAAAGCAGAAGCAACAGCCGCCAACTTTCACGCTGCGCGCTCTTGCTGTTGCTTTAGATCTTGGGGTCCCCTTTGTGGCGGCGGCGGTTGGGAGATCAGGCCCGAAGGGGTGCGCGCATGGATGCGCGCGCGTTTTCGAAAGCACAGGACGTGCTATCGGGGCTTCGCCCACGCCTTCGCTTCGCTCGGTCGAAAACCCCTCCCGACCGACGCGAACCCGCGGCTTCATCGCGGGCGCCATATCGGGGTCGCCTTCTCTTTGGTTACTTTCTCTTGGCGAAGCAAGAGAAAGTGACTCGGCTGCCGCTTAGGCAGACGAGACCGCGCCTCAATGAAAAGTCAGGCGAGAGAAGTCTGAAAAGCTGGACTCCGGCCTTCGGCGGAATGACGAAGAACAGAGAGGCACCACTGCCTAAGTTCAACGGCCCCAGCAAACCTCAATACCCATCAATTCCCCACACAACTCTCATTCGTCGGCAAGGTCAAATTACGTACCGCAACACTGCCATTGCCGTAGCGCGAGGTGTAGCTGAAGGTGCCGGCATCGCAGCCGGTGAAACGCAAGGTGATACGACCCCATTCGTTATCGCTGACCACTTGGCTGGACTGGAAGGCGCTGCCGAACTGGCCGCCGGTGGTGATCTGCAGTGGCACTTCGACCGAGCTTGCGCCGTGCGCGAAGGTCGCAATGCCGCTCAGCCAAATCTGCTTGCCTTCGAAATAGTCGTACCAGGACACCACCATGATCGGACCGGCTTCTGCGCCTGCAGTCTGGCTGACTTCGATCAGAAAGCCCTTGCCCGAATTGTTCGGATCGAACCACGCGCCGCTGTGCAGAGGCAGGATCGGAAACTCGCCCGCATTAACGCGAGAGGCGCGTTTGATCAGGGGCGGGCGGACCGGGTCATCGCTGTTGGCATAGATCGGGGTGGTGTTGATGCTCGCCAGCGTCTTGGTGCCGAATATGAGCCGTCCAAACACCGTGAAGCTGCCATCCAGCGAGGTGTTGGTGGCGGTGTTGATGAAAAAATCCGAGGTTGCGCTGGCCGTATTTGGCGGATTGCCGGAAAGCGCCATGGCAATGCTGCCGGGCACATTGCGAAGGCCGTTGGTGCGCTCCGTGGCGATCGGCGGACGGCGCGTAATGGGCAGCCCATTTTCGCGAAAGCCACCGCCCTGCACGACGAAGTTGGGCACCACGCGCGCCAGCAAGGTGGCGTTGTAAGCGCCGTCGTCCACATAGCGCAGAAAGTTGGCGCTGGTGATCGGTGCGCGGGCGACGTCCATTTCCAACAGCAGCGGCCCGCGGTCGGTGTCCAGCAACACGCGGGTGTTCTGCGCGGCTGCTACGTGGCCAAAAGCAAGGAAAGCGAAAAACAGCAACGACTTGAAGGACATGCGCGAGCGGTCTGTATTGATAGGGGCGGCAAGAATACCTTGCTACCTATCTTCGCGGCAGCGCCTAGCTGCGACGGCCGTCGACTTGAATGACCCGCGGCAGTTCGCCGTCGGGTTTGAGTTCCAACGCAGTGAGCTTGCCACCCCACACGCAGCCGGTATCAATGCCGTGCACGCCCAAGCCCATGAACAGTCCCAAGGTGGACCAGTGGCCGAACACGACGCGTGCCTCACGCTTGGCTTGACCGGGCACCTCGAACCAAGGGTAGCTGCCGCTCTGCTGACTGCCGGGAGCACCCTTGTGGTCATACTCGATGCGGCCTTGCGGCGTGCAAAAGCGCATGCGCGTGAAGACATTGATGATGGCGCGATGGCGATCGATGCCATTGAGCTTGGCGGACCAGTGCGGGCGGTCGCCATACATGCCGCGCAGCAATTTGTCGTGCGATTTCCCGCGCAGAGCACGTTCGACTTCGCGAGCGCGATTGGCGGCGATCTTGATCGACCATTTTGGTGCCAAGCCGGCATGCACCAGTACCCAGCCTAGGCTGCGATCCTCGTGCAATAGCGGCCGCATGCGCAGCCAGTTCAGCAACAGATCGCGGTCGTCGGCAAACAGCACACGTTGCAAGTCGGCATTGACCCGGCGCTGATCGGCCTCCTTGCGCTGGGCGATGCTGAGCAGCGAAAGATCGTGATTGCCGAGCACCACCACGCTGTGGATGTCCAGCGAATGGACTAGACGTAGGGTTTCCAACGACTGCCCACCGCGGTTGACCAGATCGCCACAAAACCACAGATGGTCGCGGGCGGGATCAAAGCGAATGGCCTCCAACAGCCGCTGCAGCGCGTCGTAGCAGCCTTGAATATCACCGATGGCGTAGGTGGCCATCTGGGTGTGGTCAGTGCAGGGTGCGCGGCACAGCCAGCGCGAATGGCGCGATCGTGGCGGCGAAGGCGGTGCCGTCGTCGGCAAACATGCTGTACTCGCCGCGCATCATGCCAACGGCCGATTCGATCACCGCGCCTGAGCTGTACTCAAACGCCTCACCCGGCCGCAGCCAAGGCTGCTGACCGACCACGCCTTCGCCACGGACTTCTTCCACACGCCCGGTGCCGTGGTCGATCACCCAGTGGCGGGCGATGAGTTGCGCCGATACTTGGCCGTCGTTGCGAATCGACACCGTGTAGGCAAATACGTAACGGTGCTCGTCGGGCGCTGACTGATCCTCCAGATAGCGCGCGCTGACTTTGACCTTGATGTCGTGGGGAGGAGTGTTAGGCATGCGTCGATTGTACGGCTGTGCGGGCCTTGCTTAGATAATTGGCAAGGGCAACAAAATCGGCGACCTCAATTCGCTCGGCCCGCGCGCCAGGATCAACGCCGCAGGCGCGCATTTCTTCGTCCGTGCAGACCTCGCCCAACGCGTTGTGCAGGGTCTTGCGCCGTTGCGAGAACGCGTGCCGAACTACGCGTGCAAACATCACTTGGTCAAGCACATCGGTGCGCGCTCGCGGCAGCAGGCGAACCACCGCCGAATCAACCTTGGGCGGTGGCCGGAATGCACCCGGCGGCACCAGAAACAGCGCCTGCACTTCGCAGACTGCCTGCAACATCACACTCAAGCGGCCATACACCTTGCTGCCGGGGCCAGCCGCCATGCGTTCGACCACTTCGCGTTGCAGCATGAAGTGCATGTCGACGACGGCATCGGCGTGCTCAAGCAAATGAAACAGGATCGGCGAAGAAATGTTGTAAGGCAGGTTGCCGACTACGCGCAGTGGGCTGCCCGCGGCAAGCGCGGTGAAGTCGACGCTGAGTACGTCGGCTTGAATGATGTCGAGCGCGCCATGCTTGAGTGCCGCTTCGCCCAGCGGGGCGATGAGATCGCGATCAAACTCGATGGCGGTCAGGCTGCCGTGGCGTGCGAGCAGAGGAAAGGTCAGCGCTCCTGCGCCAGGGCCAATCTCGACGATGCGTTCGCCCGGCTTTGGGTTAACCGCTTGGATGATGCGATCCACCACGCTGCGGTCGTGCAGGAAGTGCTGCCCAAGTGACTTCTTGGTGCGATGGGCGGCGAGGCTCATCCGAGCGCCTTTGACATTGGCTGCGTGGCCTGCGCTTGCGCTGCAAGCTTTGCGCAGAGATCAAAGGCGTGAATCAAGCTCGACGCATCGGCCACCCCGCGGCCGGCCAAGTCGAGCGCGGTGCCATGGTCAACCGCGACCCGCGGATACGGCAAACCCAGCGTGATGTTGACCGCTTGCTCAAAGCCACCGTGCTTAAGCACAGGCAGTCCTTGATCGTGGTACATGGCCAGTACGGCGTCGAATTCGCCGAGCATTTGCGGCAGAAACGCGGTATCGGCGGGCAGCGGTCCACGCAGATCGAATCCCTCGGTGCGCAGCGCACCCATGACTGGCTCGATGATTTCGATTTCCTCAAAGCCGAGAATGCCGCCTTCACCTGCGTGCGGATTCAATCCCAGCACTGCAATGCGCGGCTCGGCGATGCCGAACTGGCTGCATAGTGCCGTGTGCAAGATCCGCAAACAGCGAGTCAGCGAAGCGTGGTTGATCGCGTCTGCCACGGCACGCAAGGGTAGGTGGGTCGTAGCTAACGCCACCCGCAGGCGAGGGCTGGCGAGCATCATCACGACCTCTGAACCGGCTTGCTCGGCTAGCAATTCGGTGGTGCCGCGATAGGCAATGCCGCCGGCATTGACACTCGCCTTGTTGACGGGGCCGGTGACCAAGCCATCGCAATCGCCATCGATACAGGCTTGACCGCCACGCGTAAGCGCAGCGATCACCGCGCTCGCGTTCGCCGGATCCGCCCAGCCAAAACGCGTGCCGGCGGCCTGCTTGATCGCGATCACTGGCAAGGCACCGGGACGCGCCGATTCGGCCGCAGACAGCAGTTCAAGTGGCAGGCCAAGCGCTTGTGCAGCGGCCAGCATGGTGTCGGGATCGGCGTAAGCGACCACGTCGCAAGGCAAGGCGTGCTGGGCCAGCCGCACGCAAAGCTCGGGACCCACGCCGCCGGGCTCGCCGGGCACCAAGGCGAGCCGCGGACGCTGTCTCATCTAAATAGTTAGGGCAGCGAAATCAGGTGCTTAGGACTTTAGTCGCGTCTCAACAAACGACTCATCGCGCAGCTGCCGAATGAAGCGCTCAAACTCTTCTTCGGACTTGCGTTTGGCAATCGTCTCGCGCGCACGGTTGCGCTCGCTCTCGGCGGTGACGTCCTGCACCCGCGAACCCAGCCGCTCCAAGATGTGATAGCCCACTTCGCTACTGAATGGCGCGCTAAGTTCGCCATCCTTGAGCGCCAATACTTGGTTGCCCACCGCGGTGCCCCACGCCATCGGCGGAAACCAGCCCATATCGCCGCCCTGATTGCGCGTCATGCTGTCATCCGACGCTTCTTTGGCAACGGTGGCGAAGTCTTCGCCAGCCAGCAGGCGCTGGTGAATCTTGTTGGCTTTGGTAAGTGCCTGTTCGGAGGTGATGATCTCGTTCGTGCGCACCATGATGCCGCGCATGTGGTACTCGGTGACGGTCTCGGTGCTGCGCTCGCGCTTGTCGGTGACTTGCATCAAATGGTAACCACTGGGGCCACGAATCGGCTGCGAAACGTCGCCCTTGTCCATGCCGGCCAGCAAGTTGGCGAACAGCGATGGCACCTCGTCAAAGCTGCGCCAGCCCAAGTCGCCGCCATCCAGCGCATTGGGCGCATCGGAATAACGAATCGCCGCGGCTTTGAAGTCCAACTCGCCGCGACTGATCAAATTCTGCACGCCCTCGATCTTCTTGCGGGCAGTATCCAGCTGATCTTGGGTCGCGCCCTCGGGGATCGCGATCAACAGGTGCGAGGTGCGTACTTCGCCGCGCTTCAAGCTGTTGCTGGCGAGCAGGATGTCGATTTCAGTGTCACTGACATTGACGCGGCTTTGAGTGATGTTCTGGCGCAAACGCTGCGCGGTCAGCTCATCGCGCAGGGTTTGCCTAAACTCATCAAACGGCAGCCCGTCGCGCTGCAATTGGGCGCGCAGCTGGGCTTCGGTGATGTTGTTCTGCTGAGCGATGTTCTGCACCGTCTGATCAACTTCGCTGTCGCTGATTCGCACGCCGGCGGCGATCGCACGACCGAGCTGCAAACGCAGCAAGACCAAGCGATCAAGCACTTGCCGCTCCAACACATCAGCCGGTGGCAATTGTTGCTGCGAGCCGGCGTATTGGTTGCGAATATTGGTCACTGCGCGATCCAGTTCGCTGCGCAGGATGACGTCTTCCTCGACGATGGCGACGATGCTCTCGACTGGCGCAAGGCCCAGCGATTGAGCGTGAAGTCCAGTGGCAGCGAGGCTGGCGATTGAAAAGGCAATTACAGCGAGCAGTCGATTCATACGAATTCGTTGGTTTGAACGGCGATAGGGAATGCGTCGGGGCGCTTATCCTGCCCGGCAACGGCTGAACACACTTTAGCAGGCGTGACGGATTGGGCTCTTTCTAGCCCAGCGCGTTTCGGCTAGCGTGTATAGCCAAGGATGGCTTGCTCCAAAAATTGGCCCGAGTCGCGGCCAAAACTAGCCAGGCCTTTCAGCTCAAGCTCAAAATAAATCGCATTGTTGGTGTCGCCCTCGCGGTTACGGATGTAGTGGCGGCCGAGCACGCGCGCGGCGATACAGCAGCCTTCCCACTCGATACCGGCAAAACTTTCCAGCGTCGATTCATCGCGCAGCGAGTAATTCCAACGCCCGACCAAGCGCCAACTGCTGCTTACCGGAATCACGAACGAGGCGTCGGTTTGCTCCAGCACCTCACGGCGATAGCGATAGGCCATGTTGAGCAACACGCCTGACTTGCCGCGCCAAACCGCGCGCAGCCCGCTAAGCGTGGTCGCATCGATGTTCGGGTCCCACTGCTGGGTCACGCCCAAGCCAAACCGATCGCTCAGGGCTACTTCGATTTCGCCGACATAAGCCGAGCCGCTGCCATCGATACCCGCGACGCCGGGCACTTGCACGCGCTGGTCTTCGAAATATCGGATCTGACCGATGCTGGCGGACAAACGCTCACGGCCGCTGGCATTCTCGAAAAACCGGGTGGTCAAGGCGAAGGTCGCTTGATTGGCGTCGGTCTGGCGGTCGGCGCCGGTGAAGC
>JANNWF010000652.1:0-11584 GCA_031408455.1 Pseudoxanthomonas sp.
GCACTCTGCGCCGCGGCACTCATCTGCGCGCTGTCTGCATGCAGCGATTCTTCGAACACCGCTGCCAACGATCAGGTCGCACCCGCCGCCGAGCCTGCCTTGGTGGTGCAAGCCGTGGCGGATGCGACGGAAGCTGCCTCAGCGAGTCATCCGCTCTGCGACCTCGCCAGCTTTGCCGATGTATCGGCGGTGGCGGGCGGCAACTTCAACAAGCTCGATGTGATCGAGGCAGACGACATAAACAGTGTCGACTGCGTGTACCTGGATATGAGCGACCTCTACAACGGCTTGAACATCCGCTTCGTCACCACGGAAAAGTTGCTGGCGACAGCGAGCCAATGGCAAACCGCGGCGGAATATTTCGAGGAATGGGGACGTGGCGGCACTGCGGTGGCAGGTATAGGAACTAGCGCGGTGTGGGCGGATTTGCTCGGCGGCCTGCTGGTGTTGCAGGGCGATCACGCGCTGTTACTGACTGCCGCAAAACTGGACCGCGCCGATCCGGCGGCGCGCGCGAAGCTGGAGTCGCTTGCGAAGCAAATTTTGGAGCGCTTGCCTTAGTCGACTGGCAAAGCAGCGGAGCAAGTTCGCGCGCGCAGCGCGCGCCGTCGCTTCACTCGGTCCGCTCTACCAGAGCATGGGCGGCGCTTACCCGCGTTTGTAGAGCGGAGCTTGCTCCGCTGATGTTCCCCATCAACACGCAATCGCAACCGACTCCCCGCGTAAACTTGCGGCCCGTTTAGCTTGCCCCAGCCGCCCATGCCGTTTGCCAGTGTTCCCGAGTTGATCGAAGAAATCAGACAAGGTCGGATGGTGGTCATCGTCGATGACGAGGATCGCGAGAACGAAGGCGATCTGATCATGGCGGCCTCGGCGGTTCGGGCCCAAGACGTCAACTTCATGGTCACCCATGCGCGTGGGCTGGTGTGTCTGGCACTCACGCGGACGCGTTGCGAGCAGCTGCGGCTGCCGCCGATGGTGATCGACAACACCTCGCAGTACCGCACCAATTTCACTGTCTCGATCGAAGCGGCGGAGGGCGTGACCACCGGCATCTCGGCGATGGATCGCGCCCACACCATCCAGACCGCCGTGC
The DNA here is from genome assembly GCA_031408455.1 of Pseudoxanthomonas sp. GTDB lineage: Bacteria > Pseudomonadota > Gammaproteobacteria > Xanthomonadales > Xanthomonadaceae > JANNWF01. The sequence continues at coordinate 1,097 of JANNWF010000652.1, forward strand.
AGCCGCGGGCGCGGGCGTCCGACCTGTCGCAACCGGGACACATCTTTCCGTTGCAGGCCCAAGACGGCGGTGTGCTGGTGCGCGCGGGTCACACCGAAGCCGCCAGCGACTTGGCGCGCTTGGCGGGATTGGAGCCGGCCGGCGTGCTGGTCGAAATCTTGAATACCGATGGCAGCATGGCGCGGCGGCCGGAATTGGAAGGATTTGCCGCCACGCATGGCCTGAAGATAGGCAGCATCGCCGACCTGATCCAGCACCGTTTGCAAACCGAGCACACGGTGGAGCGAGTGGATGCGCGCGACGTCATCACCGAGCACGGCCCGTTCCGACTGCTGACCTACCGCGACCGCATTGCGCGCGATCTGCACTTTGCCTTGCTGCGTGGGGTTCCCGACGCAGACGTTCCGCTGCTGGTGCGCGTGCACGTGAAGAATTTGCTGGGCGATGTGCTGGGGATGCGCCGGCCTGATCTGCAACCCACCTTGGCGGATGCGCTGCGCCAAGTCGCCGTCAATGGCAGCGGTGCGGTGGTCGTGCTCGCTGAAGCCAGTGAGCCAGACACCGTGTTGGCGCGCTTGCAGCAAGTGGACGGTGCGCACGCGGCTAAGCCAATCACGCAATGGCGTCGCAATGGCGTCGGCGCGCAAATACTGGCCGATCTTGGCGCGCGGCAACTGCGCGTGATTGGTACGCCGCGCCGGCAAGTAGCGTTGGCGGGATTTGGGCTGGCAGTGGTCGAATACGTCGATCCTTGCATAGCGGGCTAAACTTAGGCCCTTCCTAAGCACGCTTTTTCCCGATGCCACGATTTGAAGGTGATCTCCACGCTGCCGCTGGTGCCCGCTTTGCGGTGATTGCCAGCCGCTGGAATCCAGGCATCACTGATGCGCTGGTGGAAGGCGCACGGCGCACGCTGGAGGGCAATGGCGTGGCCGCCGATGCCATCGACGTGGTGCGCGTGCCCGGCGCATGGGAACTGCCCTTGGCCTGCCAGTGGGTGATTGGGTTGGGCAAGCACGCGGCGCTGATCGCCTTGGGTTGCGTGGTGCGTGGTGAAACCCGTCATTACGAACACGTCGCCGATGTCTGCGCGCAGGGTTTGGCGCGGGTGGCCTTGGATACCGGTGTGCCCGTTGCCAACGGCGTGCTGGCGGTGGAGCGTTTGGATGATGCCTTGGCGCGGGCCGATGGCTTGCTCGGCAACAAGGGTGAAGAAGCTGCACTGGCGGCGTTGGAAATGGTTGGCTTACGGAAGGTGTTGGCATGAGGCCCAAGCGTACCGACGGCGTTGATCCGGTCGCGCGTTCGCGTTCGCGTCGGCGTGCTTTGCAGGCCGTCTACGCGTGGCAAATGGCCGGCGCCACGATGGACAAAGTCATCGCCGAATTTGCGCACGAGCAGGAAATGGAAGTCGCCGACCTGCCTTATTTTGAGGACCTGCTCAACGGCTTGGAAAAACATCGCGCCAATATTGATGCCGAGTTGGCACGCTTTATTGATCGCGATATCGAGCAGGTCGATCCCATCGAGCGTGGCGTATTGCGGCTGGCGGCGTATGAGCTGCTCTATCGCCCGGATGTGCCATACCGCGTGGTCATCAACGAAGCCATCGAAATCGCCAAACGCTTCGGTGCCGATCATGGCCACGGTTATGTGAATGGCGTGCTGGACAAGGCCTGTGCCGCGTGGCGCAGCGTTGAGGTTGACGCGGCGCGTCGGCGCTAAGTAGTTAACTTGATATGGCCGAATTCGATTTGATCGAGCGCATCCGGCTGCGCGCTGGCAGTCGCAGCGATGTGTTGCTGGGCATTGGCGATGACGCCGCGCTGTTGCTGCCGCCGGCAAATCAGTTGTTGGCGGTCAGCACCGATGTGCTCAACGAAGGCGTGCACTTTCGTGCCACCGATGCGCCATTTGATATCGGCTGGAAGACGCTGGCGGTGAACTTGAGCGACTTGGCCGCGATGGGCGCCGAGCCCGCGTGGGCCTTGTTGACCTTGGCCTTGCCCGAAGCCGAAGACGCGTGGCTGGATCGCTTCATCGATGGCTTCCTGACCTTGGCCACCGGCCACGGCGTCGCCTTGGTCGGTGGCGATACCACTCGCGGCGCATTGTCGGTGGGCGTCACTGTGCATGGTTTTGTGCCGCCCACTTTGGCGCTACGCAGAAGCGGCGCGAAAGTGGGCGATGACTTATGGGTGACTGGCACGGTGGGTGATGCGGCGGCCGGCTTGGCGGATTCCTCGCGCCCGGATTTGGCCGCGCGACTCTATCGGCCAACGCCGCGTGTGGCTGCCGGTTTGGCGCTGCGCGGTTTGGCTTCCGCATGCATCGATATTTCGGATGGCCTGTTCGCCGATCTTGGCCACGTGCTGCGCGCCAGCGGATGTGGCGCCACCGTGCAGCTGGCTTCCCTGCCAACTTCGGCCGCACTGGCACGGATGTGTTCAGGGCCAGATCGTTGGTTGTATCAATGCGCTGGCGGCGATGATTACGAACTGTGCTTCAGTGCGCCGCAATCCCAGCGCGAGCAAATCGGCACGGCCTTGGGGTTGACGGGCACGCCGGCAAACGTGATTGGCCGCATCGACGCCACGCCGGGACTGCGCGCGGTGGCACCAGATGGACGACACTGGCAGCGTCCGCGCGCCGGCTACCAACATTTCGAAGGAATGTAGCGATGACCCAGCTCACTCCCGCCATGCGCCGTTCGCCGGCGTTCTGGGTGGCCTCTGGCTTTGGCTGTGGCTTGGCACCGAAAGCACCCGGTACCGTTGGCACCCTGGTCGCGGTGATCCCGTGGCTGTTGTTTCAGCACCTACCGCTACCGATCTACATCGCCATCGTCGTGGCGACATTTGCCCTTGGCGTTTGGACCGCGCATCAGGTCATCGACATTGTCGAGAAAGACGATCCTAGCGTCATCGTTATCGACGAATTCGTTGGCCTGTGGATAGGCTTGGCCGCATTACCCGCCGGCCTGCCATGGCTGATTGTCGGCGTGTTGCTGTTCCGCCTGTTTGACGTCAGCAAGCCGTGGCCGGTGTCGTGGGCGGACCGCAAACTGCACGGCGGCTTCGGTGCCATGTTGGACGATGCGCTGGCCGGGCTCTACACCCTGCTGATGATCCAATCGGTGGCTTGGCTGCTGCCGCGCTGGGGGTATTGAGGTCCGCAGCCACCGATGTGCCGTGGGTCGCTATTAGCTTGCCGTGCATTGCGCCGCTCGGGTATGAGCCAGCGGAGCAAGCTCCGCTCTAAAAAAGCGTGCGCGCGCCTTGCTTTGGTAGAGCCGGCCGAGCAAAGCGAAGGCGTTCGCGCGCAGCGCGAACTTGCTCGGCTGTTCTGCTGGCCGGCTTGGGGATGACTCGGAGCAGCGGAGCAAGCTCCGCTCTACCAAAGCCTAGGCGTCAAGATTCGGTTACTGCACGCGACGCTGTCATTCTCCATCTCCACACGTGGCACTCGTGTTACCGCAGCCGAAGTTGGTTTCGCAAAAGCCTGGCCCGTCGGGCCCGCCACCATCGTTGCCACCCGGCGCTGGAAAGGAACTTTCGGTTTTGGCGATGTCGCGTGCCGCGACGTGGGAAAACACGAGACTAAAAACAGCACCCACTGCCGGAAATGCCCAGACAACCAAAATCTGGTTGATTTTCTGGCGGTGCGTCAGGAGGTCGAGACGCACCACCAATATGGTCGCGATCAGGTTCAACAGCACGAGCCCCGCCATGATGGCTGCCAACTGGCCCGTACTCATTGCCTCCATCAAAGGTCTCGGATGAGCCGATAGGCCACCATAGCTCGTGGTTTGAAGGGTGGAGGCAATTGAATGGCTAACTACCTACTCACTCGCATTCAAAGCATCACTAGCGCACTCCGTCGCCTTGCTGCCTACCAACAAGCGGGTGATCGGTTTGGTCTGGTCCACGCCGCCCACGACGTAGCGGAAGGTCCCATTGGCGCCGTCGGTGAATCGCAAGGTGGTGGTGCCGACGTTGTCGCTGCCCGTGCTGGGCGGTTGGCCGTTGATCAGCGAGAACGGGGTGCCGTTGCGTTGCCGGAATAGCGAGCCGGTGAAGCTGCCATCGGTTTGCTTGGCGGTAGCCATCACCAGGAAGATCGCTTCGCCATCGACGTCGTAGGTGTACCAAGCGCCGAACAAGTTGTCGTCGATCTCGAACAGAGTCAGGCCCCAGCCGGCATTGGGATTGGTGCCGGTCCACAAGTCGCTGACATTGCCGGCCGAGGTGCGACTGGCATCCGGCGTCGTCGCGCAGCTGAAGGTGCGGGCACCGAAGGGGAAGCGGGTCATGCGCTTGCTTTGGGTGACGCCATCGACGGTGTAGCTGAATTCCAACCCGTCGTCGCCGAGAAAGCGGAAGGTAGCCGAGCCGACCGTCTGCGTATTGCTGGTGGCGGGCCCGCTGATTTGATCAAAACGCACACCGCTCAAGCGTTGCAGATCGCCACGGAAGCTGCCGTCGGCCTGTGCAAACGCGCCGGGCACAAAGAACCAGGTCGGCTCGCCATCGCTGTCGTAGGTGAACCACGCCGGTACGATCACGTTGCCTTGGTCGAAAATCGACAGGCCCCAGCCACTCTCTGCGTCCACCCACCACGTCGCTGATCGTGTGGTCGGGGCGCTGGTGTTGACGCGCTCGACCACGCCGCCGGTCAGCCCGTTCAAGCCGAACGCAGTCGAGGCACTCTCAAAGACCACCCGACTGCCATCGAAATTGAGCGAGGGCGCCAAGCTGTCGGCGGAGGTTTCGGCGCCACTGTTGCCACGTGACAAGCGCTTCAACTCGCCAGTGGCTAGGTCCACGGTGTGCACGTCGAGGCGGTCATTGTTGTCGGCAAAGGTCAGGTCCAGATCCGCCGAGGCCGACACAAACGCCAGTTGCGTGCCATCGCCCGACAAACTCGGCGCGGTGGACGCGCCACTGCCTTCGCCGCCGCTGGCGGTATCGCTGGCACGGTTCAACGTGGTGCTGCCGGCCTGCCATACGTAGATATCGCTGACACCATTGCCATCAGTGATCGACAAGGGTTGATCGCTGGCGAAGGCCAAGGTCAGACCATTGGCGGCGATGCTTGGACTGCTGCTGCCCGTGGTGCCGCAATTAGCCGCCGTTGTCGACGCAGGCGGTGCGACGACTGAGGTCGAGCCCGTCAGCAGGTCGGTCAGCACCACCGAACTGCTGGTGGGGGCGGCGCAGGGCGAGGGACTCGCCGCCAAGGTGTTCTTGGCCGTGGTCGAATAGGCGAGGTAGCGGCCATCGGCCGAGAGTTGCGGCTGACTGGCGACACCGTCGCTGTTGGTGGTCGTGGGGCTGCCATTGGCATTCACCGACTTGCAGGAAACGCAGACTGGCGTGCCGATCTGCGGATTGCCACCCACCATGGTGATGGGCGCGGTGAACACATTCGGCTGGCTGGGCGAGCCGGCGGCACCAGCCAAGCCCACGTAGGTGATCTTGGTCGCATTCGCGCTGATCAGCGGTTGCGTGCCGGTGCCGGCGGGCATCGCGGGTGCCACCATCACCGTGGTGCCGGTGAGCATGTTGCGCAACAAAACGGACGAGCCGCTGCTCTTCTGTCGCAGTTCGGCGGCCTTGCTCGATTCGCCGCGCAACTTGGCAGGTGCCGCGGTGGCCGTGACGAACGCCACCAACTGGCCATTGGCCGAAAGCGTTGGCTCAATCGAATCAGCGCTGATCTGGCTGCCCGCATTGTCGAGACTGACGCGCTCGATGCGGCCGGTCTCGCGGTCGCGACGGAAGATGTCGTTGCCGTTGTTGCTGTCGCTGCCAATCAAATTGGATGCGCGCGACTGGAACACCACAAAGCGGCCAGTCGCATCGCTCTTGGAAGCGCCGCTGGCGGCGTTGGCGAGCGCTGCGATGGGCATGACTCGTCGACCCTCGGCGTTGACCACGACGCGGGTCGGAACCGGGCGGCCGTAGCTGGTGCCGTCGCCCAACTGACCAAACGTGTTTTCACCCCAGCACAGCGCGCGGCCGGCGACCACGGCGCAGGTCTGCCCGCCAAAGCCGGCGTCGATATTGCTCACGTTGCGGCCTAGTCCGGCAACCTGGGTCGGCAATCCCCGTGACAGTTTGCTGTTGTCACCGATGGCGCCGGCGTTGTTCTCGCCCCAGCAGCGCATGCTGGAATTGGCAAGGCGCACACACGAGTGATATCCGCCCAGCGAAATGTCGACGACATCGCGCGTCAGGCTCGGCACCGGGCCAGGCACTGCGCGGTCGTTGGGCGACTCGTCACCCAGCAAGCGTCCAAAGAAGCTCTCGCCCCAGCATGACACCGCACCCGCAGTATTCACTGCGCACGTGTGGGTTTGGCCCGCGCCCATCTTGAACACACCGCTGCTCAAGCCCACCACATCGACCGGAACATTGCGATTGACGGTGCTGTTGTCACCCAGTTGCCCGTTGGTGTTAGCGCCCCAGCAGCGCATGCCGCCGCTGGCAGTGATCGCGCAGCTATGGAAAAAGCCCACCGCCAGCGCGCGCACGCCGCTGCCTAAACCAGTAACCGGGACCGCGGTCGTCGAGTCGGTGTTGTTGCCATTACCCAACTGACCAAAATTATTCACGCCCCAGCAGCGCACCGCGCCGCCTTCCAGCAGCGCGCAACCATGCGTGCGGCCTTGGGCCAAAAAAGTCACCGGCGCGCCCAAGCCTACCACCGGCACCGGCGTGGCTTGATTCAAGTTGCCACCGTCGCCCAAGCGACCGTCGAAGTTGGCACCCCAGCAACGCGCGCTGCGGTCGGCCATCACCGCACAATTGTGATCGTGACCCACCGCCAGTTGGCGTACACCGGCACTCAAGCCAACCACGTCGACGGCGATCAGATGCTCGTCGCGGGTGCCATCGCCCAGTTGATTCTGATCGTTGCTGCCCCAGCACTTGACGCGGCCACCGGCGAGCATCGCGCAACCATGAAAGCTGCCAGCACCGATCTCCAGCACGCCGCTGTCCAGTGTCCCCACGGGCGTTGGTGCCAGCCGCTCGCTGGTGCGATCAATGCCTAATTGACCATCGTTGTTGCGACCCCAACACTGCAAGCCGCCGCGACTGCTGACCGCGCAGGTGTGGTCGCCACCCGCACCGATCGCAACAATCCCGGGGTCGAGTCCAGTGGTGAGTTCCGCCGCGAAACTGTCACCCAAGCCGCCGTTGCCGAATTGACCCAATGAATTGGTGCCGAGACAGCGGATCGCGCCGGCATTGTTCAGCGCGCAGGTATGAAACACGCCGGAGTCGATGGCGGTCCAGCCGCTTTCCAGACCCGGAAATGGGCGCGGCGTGGTTGAGCCGCCTTCGCCGGTATCGTTGGGATACAGCAGTTGCGTGCCCCAACAGCTAACCGCGCCCACGGTGGTCACCGCGCAGGTGTGACGCGCCGCAGCGCCAAAGGCGCGCAGGTTCTGTGGAATTTGCACTGCGGTGGGTACGTTGCGATCCACCAAGCTGCCATCGCCCAGCATTCCATTGTCGTTGCGACCCCAACAGCGCCCGCTGCCACTCTGCAAGACTGCACAGGTGTGCTCGCCACCCGCGTCCAAACTCGCCGCAGCGCCGCCCAGGTTCACGACCGCGACCGGTGTGGCTTCGAACTCGGAGGTCCGGCCGATGCCCAATTGCCCGCGCTCGTTCAAGCCCCAACAGCGCATCGCACCGATGGCATTGCGAATGCAGGTGTGCAAGCCACCGGCGGTGATCTCGACCGCGTCGGCAACGCCAAGCACTGCAAGCGGTACGACTTCGTTGTTAAACGTGTTTTGGCCGCTACCCAGTTGGCCGACATGGTTCCAGCCCCAGCAGCGCACGCCACCCGAGATGAGTACTGCGCAGGTGTGGAAATAGCCGGCCGCGATGGAGCGCACGCCGCTAGACAGGCCGATCACTGGAACTGGTGTTTCACGCAACGTCAGCGTGGCATTGCCCGTACCCAATTGACCACGTTCGTTGTCACCCCAGCACGCCACGGCGCCGCGTCGGTAAAGCACACAGGAATGGGACACCCCGGCGACGACTTGCTGGGCCCCGTCCAGCGGCGCGGGCGAGGCACCTTTCACCTGCGTCGTACCCAGCGAAAGGACGGAAGCAGCCAGCAGCATCAACGAACGCAAGCCAGACATCGGCAGATCCTCGTAAAGCGATAGCGAACGGGCATATTAGCCCTCCTATACGTAGGTAGCAGTTAAGCGGGGCCACTGGCGCCCGCCTGCCTGCCCTCACAATCGCCAGCGGACCGCTCAACCACGCTCCACAGGTACAGCGAATCCGGCGGCAGGCGACGATGTTGGCGTCTGCCGGGTAAGCGAGGAAGCAGGGCTGCCCACCCGCTGTGCCATCCTGCCCGCGACTGCACGACCCATCTCTACAACGCCCGCGGCGATGTGCTGCTCATCCGTATAGTCGTGGACACCCACAACGGATCGTAGTCGTGGACGTCGTAGGAGCGTAGTCGTGGACACCCACAACTATGTGGAGGGAAAGCAGCAACCGCGGCATGTCGGGTAAGTCCTCGTCTGAGCGTGACCGACACCAGCAACGTGGTGACGCTGAGCAATACCTACCGCAATCAAACCGCCGGTGGCGTCGCGATCTTCCCCGGCCCTTTGGTCGCGATCAAACTTTGGACAGGACAGCAGGCGATGGTGCGGAGCGGTGCGAGTAGCACTAAACTCCCGCCAAATCTGCAGGAGTCGCGCCCATGCATTTGCTTCTTTCGGCAGCGCTCGGCCTGATCTTGGTCGCCGAGACCGCGAAAGCCTGTGAGCCTCAAGGCGAGCCTTGGCTGGAACTTCGGATTACCGCTTCCGAGTACGCCGGTGCCGATCGTACCTTTCGCGTGGCGCTGCACGACAACGGCTGCGCCAACATCCGCCGTCCGGCGTACTTTCGCTCGCCGGGTGATTACCGGTTGCGGCTGGACGCCACAAGTCGCGAACGCTTTGCGCGGCTGGCGGCTTCGCCTGCCCTGGCGAGCTTCGACACCCTGGCCATTCGCGCAGGTGTCGCCCAGCGACTCGCCGGCAGAAACGGCGCAGCGGACACCTTGTTCGAAGTAGCCGACGCCGGTCGCTTCGAACTGATCCTGCGTGATGCCGGAGGGCGCAAGGAGTTGCAGTTTGATGGCGTGCCGCAGTTCGCCGAGCGTTTTCCTGACCTTCCGGGGATAACCGACTTCAACGCCGTCATCGAAGCCGCCCACGCGCTGGCCGGTCATCCAGATCTTCGGCCAGCGGCAGCGGCTGGCACCGGGGGCGTGCGATGAGTCGCCTGACCGTGTGCACCGCCGCTGCGCTGCTGCTCACGGCACCGCCCACGGCGCTGGCAGGCGCGTTCATCTTCGCCGACGTCAACAACCTTGATCGCGTCGCCCATCCGCAGAACTACACCGGCACCGGCGGCCAGCTTGCGGATCTGTCCATTTGCATCGATACCAGTGTCAACGGTGCGGTGGCCGCCCAGGCAGAAGGCTCGCTTATAAAGGCCGTCGAGACGTTCAACCGGCTGCGCTCGATCCCCAACAACACGCTCGCTTTCAACGCCAACACCGATATTCCGAGTGGGCAGGTCGACTTCGAGTCCACGCTGCTGCATGAAATGGGTCACTGTCAGGGCCTGGCACACCCCAACCACGCGACTGAGTCAGGGCTGGCGGAGCCCGACCGCAATGGCACCAAGAGCACGGTGGGGGCGAACGCTGCCTTCAACCAGGGCGCTGGCGCGGACACGCGACACGGCTCCAGCGACGACGTTCGCAGTGACGACGTCAACCTGCATTGGTATGTCCGCAACCAGAACAACCCGGGCTTGCTGCCTGCCGTTGCCGACACCACGACCCTGATCCGCGCGCTCACCGCCTTGCCTGGTGGACACACGTTCGCCGCGAACGCCGACCGCGACGTGATGGCGGCGCTGGGCTTCCCCAACACCGAAGCCTCAATGCAGCAAGGCGCCTCCAGCAATGAGGCACAGCGGCATCTGCAGCACGACGATGTGACCACGCTGCGGCTGGCGCGCGCCGGCATCGACCGCACCGCTGGCAATGCCGACGACTACCGTTACCGATTGCGCTACGCAGGCCAGCTCAACAATCCGAGCAATGCCGACTGCAACCTGCGCGTGCGTCTGGACACCACCAGCTTCGCGGTCTGCGCAGTCTCGGGCAGCACCCTCGCCGGGGCGAACATCCGGGTCGTCAGCGCAAACCTGGGCTTTAGTGCCTCGACCAATTGGTACTTCTCGCCCAGCGCAAATACGGTCACCACGATCACCGCCGACACCCCTGACCCAAGTACGGTCGGTCAGGCTTACACGGTCAGCGTCAGCGTGCGCGAGGCGCCGGGCATCAGCATCAGCGGCGAGCCACGCGGCACCGTCGAAGTGAGTGATGGTGTGCCGGCGCCCAACACCGGCACATGCACCATCACCCTCGCGGGCACGGTGA
>JANNWF010000653.1:0-7025 GCA_031408455.1 Pseudoxanthomonas sp.
CCCAAGCCGCCGCCGACCGCCAGATTGAAGCCGAGCAGCTCGCCGTTTTCGATGATGGCGATGAAGCCGAGGTCGTTCGAGTACAGGTCCACATCGTTGATCGGGGGCACCGCGATGGCGGATTTGAACTTGCGCGGCAGATAGGTCGGACCATAGATCGGCTCCGACTCGCCGCCCTCCACTTTCTCGCCGTCCAACCAAATCTCGTGATAGGCGCGGCTGTGCGGCAGCAGGTGTTCAGACAGCTTGATGGCCCACTCCTGCACTAGTGCATGGCCGCGGGTTTCCACCGGATTGCTGGCGCACATGACATTGCGATTGACGTCACCGCAGGCGGCGATGGTATCGATCAGTACAGCGTTCATGGCAGCGATGGTGGATTTCAGGTCGCGTTTGATGACGCCATGCAGCTGAAACGCCTGACGCGTTGTCAGGCGCAGACTGCCATTGGCATAGCGGCCAGCCAGATCGTCCATCGCCAACCACTGTGTCGGTGTGCACACGCCACCCGGCAAGCGGGTGCGGATCATGAAACTGTAGGCCGGCTCCAGCTTTTGCCGACGACGCTCGTCGCGAATGTCGCGATCGTCCTGTTGATAACTGCCATGCAGTTTGATCAGCTGGGTGTCATCTTCATACAGGCCCCCGGTGACCGGTTCGACCAGGCTTTCCTGCAGCGTGCCGCGCAGATAGCGACTGGCCGACTTGATGCGTTCAACCTCGGTGAGCGGGGCAGATGTCGGCGGGGTAGTCGAGGGAGTCGTCATTGGGACGGCCTCAGTAGACGTCGCGCAAGTAACGACGCTGCTCAGTCAAGTCGCTGACGAAGGCCACTGCGTCATCATTCGACTTGCCACCATGGGTAGCAACCACCTTGATCAGCGCAGCGTGTACGTCCGGAGCCATCGCGGTGGCGTCGCCGCACACGTACACAGTGGCGCCAGCGTCAATCCAAGCCCACAGTTCACGCCCCGCATCGGCGATGGCGTGCTGCACATAGCGCTTCGCCGCTTGATCGCGCGAGAAGGCGAGATCGATGCGCTGCAAGCCGCCGCGCTTGAGTGCGTCCTGCCACTCCAGCTGATACAGAAAGCTGTTGCGCGCCTGCCGCTCGCCAAAGATCAGCCAATTTCGGCCGCCGGCGCCGGCAGCGATGCGCTCCTGCAAGAAGCCGCGATATGGTGCCACGCCGGTGCCGGCGCCAATCATGATGATGTCGCGGCTGCTATCGGTCGGCAGGCGAAAGCGGGTGTTGGGCTCAATGAACACGCGCAGGCGGTCGCCATCCCTGGATTCTGCGAGGTGACTGGAGGCGGCACCGACGTGACTGACGCCATCAAACCGGTAGTCAACGCGAGCGACGGTCACGTGCGCTTCTTCACCGACCACGGATGGGCTTGAGGCAATCGAGTACAGGCGCGGCGTGATCGGGCGCAGCGCCGCGACCAACTCGGGCGCTGACCAGGCCGCCGCGTGCCGACGCAGCAGATCCAGCGGCTGATACTCGCGGAGCAAGCGCGCAGAATCCGTTTGAATGGCCTGCTGCAGGTCACTGTCGCTGCTACGCTCGGCGTGGGCAAGCAGTAGCGGCCGGCTCAATCGAGTCAGTTCGCGCTCGTCACTCAACCAGGTCGCCAACGGCAGACTGCGACCACCCACGTCGACAATCTGCTCACCGTTGAGTCCGGTGGTGTGCAGGATTTGGCTCACCAACGACGCGGGATTGCGCGGCCACACGCCCAGCGCGTCGCCGGGCTGATAACTCAAGCCAGCACCGGCCAATGAAATTTCCAGATGACGCACGTCCTTGCTGGCATCACGCGCGGTGATGCGCTGGTTCTCCAAAAGCTCGGCCGCGAACGGACGTTCGCGGCTCCAGCCTGAGCCACTCGGTCGCAATGCAGTAACGGTAGCGCTGACGGTCGGCGTCGGCTCGGCGATCTCCTTGACGCGGGCAAGCGCGCCATCGATCCAAGGCGCAGCGACGAGGTCGATTTCTACGTCGGCGTCGGCGCGATCTGCGAATCGCTGTCCACCGAGTTCGGCCAATCGCTCATCCAGCTTGCGGCCCACCACGCAGAATTGCGGATAGCTGGAGTCACCCAGCGCCAACACCGAGTACTTCAACGCGGGTAGGGGAGGCGCACGGCGGCTGCTCAGGAATTCGACAAAACCCTGCGAATCCTCCGGTGGATCGCCGTCGCCTTGCGTACTGATGACTACCAGCAGCAGGCGCTCAGCGGCCAGCTCCTGTCGCGCATAGTCGCCAGTCGCGACCACGCGTACGTCGATGCCCGCTTCAGCAGCGCGACGGCCAATGCGCTCCGCCACCCGGCGGGCGTTGCCGGTTTGCGAGCCGTACAAGACGGTGAGGCGGACGCCCGCCGGCTTGCTGACTGGTGGGGCCACGCTGGCAGCGCGGCCACTGGCGACGCCGGCCATGTAGCCCGAAAGCCACTGCAATGCCGGCGCATCTAGCCCAGCCACCAATTGGTCCAGCAGCTGACGGCGACCACCGTCCAGCAGTTCCGGAATGACAACATCTAGCGATTGCGCGGGGCGAACAGCCGGCTGCGGGGGCATGGCCTGGCTCCTAGGAGGATGCAGGCATCCTCCGACTGCTGGTCATCAGGCGGAAAGGAACATCCGCAATGCCGATATGCATTCGACGCATGGTCGTTGCTGATTTGCGCAGACTCGGGAACTCTTCTTTGCTGACGTGGTCCGAGCCGCACTGCGGTCGTATAAACCGCGCCCGACCAGGACTCCCAATGAATCGCACGCTGGCCGCAGCCGTATTGGCCGCCTTTACATTTTCCACCCACGCAGCTGGCTTGGATGACGCGCGGGTGCGCGCAGCGATCGACTCTCTGGTCCCCGGTGCCGTCATCGAAAGCATTGCCGAGGCCAAGCTGCCGGGCTTTTATGAGGTGGTGCTGCCTGGGCAGATCCTGTACGTGACTACCGATGGCAAATACCTGTTGCACGGCAATCTTTACGACGTCGTCGCCAATGTCAATTTGACCGAAGGCAGCCGCTCGGAGATTCGGCGCGCGGCGCTGAAAGAGGTGGAATCCAAACAGAAAATCTCCTTCACCACGCCCGAAACCAAGTACGTGGTGACGGTCTTCACGGATATTGATTGCGGCTACTGCAAGAAAATGCACTCGGAAATGTCGGCCTATAACGCTTTGGGCATTGGCATCGAGTACATGTTCTTTCCACGCGCTGGGGTCGGTTCGCAGTCGTGGGAAAAGGCTGTCTCGGTCTGGTGTTCGGATGATCAGCGGCAGGCGCTGACGGATGCCAAGGCCGACAAACCACTCGACCGCAAGGAGTGCGCCAACCCGATCGAGGCCGACTATGCCGTGGGCAATCGCATCGGCGTCAGCGGTACACCGATGGTGATCGCTGCCGACGGCACCCAACTGGGCGGCTATTTGCCGCCAGAGCAAATGTTGTTGCGCCTGCAACAGTTAGCGAGCCAGCCCACTAAGTAGGCTGGCAAGTCGTGGTCGACAAATCTCTGTAGCAGGGTGAGAGGGTCGCGCCGGGCTGTTAGCCCCGGCGCTTCCGCTATCCTATGCGGCCCGTCGCCTGCGATTGCGCGCAGTCATGCTAGTTTTCGAGGGCCGAGAGGCCCTATCCGGCTTTCGCCGTCGCCGCTTGTTGCGGCAACTCCTACCTTCGACTGACTTAGCCTCCGACGCTTGCACGGCAGACTTTGTCTATTTCGTTGATGCCGAGGCCTTGACCGCAGCCCAGGTCGAACAGCTCGGTCGCGTGTTGCAGGCGAGCCCAACCGTCACCGAGGTCGCCCCAGCCACCGTATTTGTGCTGCCGCGAATTGGCACGCAGTCGCCTTGGGCCAGCAAGGCGACCGAGATTTTGCGTGGCTGCGGCCTGCCAATTGCGCGCGTTGAACGCGGTATGCGCTTGCGGCTTGGCGCGGCCATCGCCGAGGCGATCAATCTGGCCGACCCCGCAGTGCGGCGGCGTCTATACGATCCGATGACACAGAGCCTGGTGCTGGATTCCGCCGCCGCCGCCGACCTGTTCACCGTAGCGTCTGCGGCGTCATTGGAACGGGTCGCGCTGGCGCAGTTGCCGGCGGCCAACCATCGCTTGGGCTTGGCCCTGTCCGATGATGAAATCAGCTACCTGCAAGCGAGTTATCAGGCCTTGGCGCGCGCGCCCAGCGATGCCGAACTGGTGATGTTCGCGCAAGCTAATTCGGAGCACTGTCGGCACAAGATCTTCAACGCGCGTTTTACCGTTGATGGCGAGCCGATGCCGCTGTCGCTGTTTGCGATGATCCGCAACACCGAGGCGTTGTCGCCGCAGCTGACCTTGAGTGCCTACAAGGACAACGCTGCTGTGGTCTGTGGTTTTGGCAGTCGCTTGTTCGCGGCATCCTTCGATGGTAGCTACCAAACCGGCGAAGCTGCGCCATCGGCATTTGCGATCAAGGTCGAAACCCACAACCACCCCACTGCGATCTCACCGTTTGCTGGCGCAGCAACCGGCTCGGGCGGTGAAATACGCGATGAGGGAGCGACCGGTCGCGGTGGCAAACCCAAGGCTGGATTGACCGGTTTCTCTGTCGGCCACCTAAGAATTGCCGACTTGCCGCAGCGCTGGGAGACGCCGCGCCCCTTGAATCCGCGCATGGCGACTGCGCTGGAAATCATGCTCGACGGCCCGATTGGCGCCGCCGCATTCAATAACGAGTTCGGACGACCAGCGCTGTGCGGATACTTTCGCAGCTTCGAGCTGGAGTCCGGAAACCCCGGGCTGCGCTGGGGTTACGACAAGCCGATCATGTTGGCTGGCGGTTTGGGCCGAGTGGAGCCCGCGCAAGTCGAAAAATTGCGGCTATCGGCGGGCGATGCGGTGATCGTGCTCGGTGGTCCAGCGATGTTGATTGGCTTGGGCGGCGGTGCCGCCTCATCCATGGCCTCCGGTGAGAGCGCCGAGGCGCTCGACTTCGCCTCGGTGCAGCGCGACAACCCGGAAATGCAGCGCCGTTGTCAGGAAGTGATTGATCGCTGCTGGCAGCGCGGCAGCTCTAACCCGATCTTGGCCATCCACGATGTCGGCGCGGGTGGGCTTTCCAACGCCATCCCTGAATTGCTGCACGATGCCGGCCGCGGCGGCCGCATCGACTTGGCCAAAATTGCCTGCGCCGATCCCGGCATGAGTCCGATGCAGGTCTGGTGCAACGAGTCTCAAGAACGGTATGTGCTTGGCCTGCGCGCCGATGCCGTGGGCGAGTTTGCGGCGATGTGCGAACGCGAACGCTGCCCACACGCGGTGGTTGGCGTGGTGACGGAAGAGGAGAGCCTGAAGGTCGGCTTCGGCATTGATTGTTCTGACGAATCCCGAATTCCGAATTCCGAATCCCCGCTTTTGGCCATCGACCTGCCAATGGCGGTGTTGTTCGGCAATACGCCGAAGTTGCAACGCGACACGTTAAGACCGCCAGTCGCGGTGTGGCCACGTCCGGATGTCGACCAGCTGGACGAGGGAGAGGGCGAAGTCGACCTGTTCGCAGCTGGCTTGCTGGTGCTGGCACACCCGACGGTCGCGGCGAAGAACTTCTTGGTCACCATCGGTGATCGTTCGGTCGGCGGGCTGTGTGCGCGCGACCAGATGGTCGGGCGCTGGCAGCTACCGCTGGCCGATTGTGCGATCACCTTGACTGACTTTGACGGTGTCGCCGGTGAAGCCATGGCGATTGGCGAGCGCACCCCGCTGGCGCTGCTGGATGCCGCCGCCAGCGCGCGCATGGCAGTGGGTGAGGCACTGACCAATCTCGCGGCAGCACCGGTTGCCTCCTTGCGCGAGGTGAAACTCTCAGCGAACTGGATGGCAGCCGCTGGCCATCCGGGCGAGGACGCGCGCTTGTTCGATGCGGTGCGCGCGGTCGGCATGCAGCTGTGTCCCGCCTTGGGCATCGGCATTCCGGTCGGCAAGGATTCGCTGTCGATGCAGGCGCAGTGGAGTGCACCCGAAGGCAGCCAAAAGACGGTGTCGCCAGTCTCATTGACCATTTCCGCGTTTGCGCGTGTCGTCGATGTCCGCCCAGCGCTGACGCCGGTGCTTGATCGCGAGGTTGAAAGTGAGCTGTGGCTGATCGGTTTGGGCGCGGGCAAGCAGCGCATGGGCGGTTCGATTCTGGCCCAGTGTTTGCAAACCTTTGGCGGTACGCCGCCGGACCTTGATGATCCACAACGGCTGGTTGCCTTCTTTGATTTGATTCAGCAAGCGCGCGCCGATGGTCTCTTGCTGGCCTATCACGACCGCAGCGACGGCGGCGCTTTTGCGACCTTGTGTGAGATGGCTTTCGCCAGCCACCTCGGGCTCGATATCTGTCTGGATGGTTGGGGTCAGAGTGGCTTTTCCTGCCTGTTCAATGAAGAGCTGGGCGCGGTGGTGCAGGTGGCGGTGGCAGATCGCGCCGAGTTTGCCGATCTGATCGATCGCCATGACCTCACCCATTGCGCGCAACGCATCGGCCGCAGTGTCGACAAGCCGCGCATTCGGATCAGCCGCGATGGTGTCACCGTCGCGCAGTGGGGCTTTAGCGAAGCCTTCGCGGCGTGGTGGTCGGTGAGCCACGCGATTGCCCGCCTGCGTGACAACCCCGACTGCGCCGACGCTGAGCGCGATCAGCGTAATGACTACGCTGACCCAGGCTTGCAACCGTTAGCGACGTTTGCGGTGGCTGAAGACATCGCCGCGCCATTCATCGCAACAGGCGTGCGCCCGCGTGTCGCCGTGCTGCGGGAGCAGGGCGTCAATGGACAAGTGGAGATGGCGGCGGCGTTTGATCGCGCCGGCTTTACTGCGGTCGATGTGCATATGAGTGACTTGCTGAGCGGTAAGCGCGACTTGCGCGAATTTGTCGGTCTGGCGGCATGCGGTGGTTTCTCTTATGGCGATGTACTCGGCGCGGGTCGCGGTTGGGCCATTTCGATTCTGGAAAACGCGCGCTTGCGCGCCGAGTTCGCCGAGTTTTTTGC